>NZ_JBDPLV010000026.1:0-142680 GCF_039871605.1 Acrocarpospora sp. B8E8
CACCCACCCTTCTGACCCTTCGGGTCCGGACCCGGCTCCGCCTGGGCCGTTGGGCACCGCCTCGACTCCGGGGACGTGGGGCGCCGCCTTGGCTTCGGGGACGTTGGGTACTGTCTCGATGGCGGTCACGCCGCCGGCGCAGACCAGGAGGAGATCCGCCGAAGCCGCATAAGGTACGACCGGGGTACGGGGCCCGAAGGACAGGGCCACTACGGCGTTGCCGGAGGCGATGCGGGGGAGCCAGGTCGCGGCGAAATCCTCGGGGCAGGCCTCCTGGATGAGGAGGGCGGCCACCACGGTTTCCAGGAAGGGCTCGGGGACGGCGAACTCGCCCAGCAGGTGCAGGACGGGGGCCAGGACGTGGTCGCCCAGGCCGGCGCCGCCCCAGCGTTCGGCCAGCACCAGGGAGATCAGGCCGAGGTCGGCCAGCCGCCGCCACAGGTCCGGATCGTGGGCGGCGTCCAGGTTCATGCGGCGGCGCAGGTGATCCTCGCCCGCGTGTTCCTCCAGCAGGCGGCGGGTGAGCTTGAGCAGGTCGCGTTGTTCCTCGTCGAGGGGGACGTTCAGGGAAAACAGGTTCATCGCCGGGGCTCCCTGGGCAGGCCGAGCAGGCGCTCGCTGATGATGTTCCGCTGGATCTCGGAGGTGCCGCCGAAGATCATGGCAGCCCTGGCGTACCAGTACCGGTGGTGCCAGTCGGTCCAGATCCCGGCGGCGCGCGGGGTGAGCGACTCGCGCAGCACGGGCGAGCCGCCGCCGAGGGTGGCCAGCACGCCCAACAGGTCCAGACCCGCCGCGAAGATGTGGTGCTGGGTCTCGGTCCAGTAGAGCTTGTTGACGCTGGCCCGCAGGTCCAGGTCGGCGCCGCCCTCGGCCAGCTCGGCGAGCCGGTACACGTTGGCCCGGTACACCTCGGTCGCCACGAAGAGCCGCCCCAGCTCGTCCAGGGCCAGCGCGTCGCCCGCCAGGCCGCGGGCCCGGACCAGCTCCGCGAAGGACTCGACGTCGGCGGAGTACTTGGCGTGGTCGCCGAAGACCGCGCCCCGCTCGAAGCCGAGCGTGGACATGGCCACCCGCCAGCCCTCGCCGAGCTCCCCCACCGCGTTCGCGACGGGCACCCGGACGTCGGTGAAGAACACCTCGGCGAAGCCTTTGGTGCCGTCCACCATGGCCAGCGGGCGCACCTCGACGCCGGGCGAGCGCAGGTCCACGCAGAGGAAGGTGATGCCCCGGTGCTTGTTCTCCCGGCCCGCCTCCGGGTCGGTGCGCACCAGCGCGAAGATCCAGTCGGCGAAGCCGCCGAACGAGGTCCAGGTCTTCTGGCCGTTGACGACGAACTCCGCGCCCTCGCGGACCGCCTGGGTGCGGAGCGAGGCCAGGTCGGAGCCGGAGTCGGGCTCGCTGAAGCCCTGGCACCAGATGTCCTCGCAGGACAGCAGGCGGGGGATCCAGCGGCCGCGCTGCTCCGCCGTGCCGTACCGCATGAGGATCGGGCCGAGCAGGTAGAGGCCGCCCATGTTGACCCGGGCGGGCGCCTTCGCGCGGTAGTACTCCTCGGCGAAGGCGATGGTGTGGAAGAGGCCGGCGCCGCGCCCGCCGTACTCCTCGGGCCAGTCGACCGCCGCGTAACCGCCCTCGAACAGGACGCGCTCCCAGGCGCGGTGCCGCGCGAACCCCTCGGGGCTGGTCCAGGAGCCGAGCGGCTCGCGCGGGACGTGCTCGGTCAGCCAGTCCCGAGCCTGGGCGCGGAACTCCTCGACGTTCATGCGGCCAGCCCGAGCGCCCGGGAGACCTCGCGCATGGTGGCGGGGTAGGTCTCGGGTGTCATGCGCAGCGAGAGGTTCACGCTGTCGGCGCCGAGTTCCAGGTAGCGCTCCACGGCGGGGCGCAGGTCGGCGACGGCGCCGTGGAAGCGGAGCCCGGCGATGACGTGGAAGTCGGCGCGGGATCGGCCGTGCTCGCGCAGGCCGGCCTCGATCTCGGCCAGGTGGCGGGCGAAGTCGCCGGTGGTGAGGTTCCACGGGTACCAGCCGGTGGCGTACCTGGCGGCGCGGCGGATGGCGGGCCGGGACTGGCCGCCCACCAGCACGCGGGGCAGCGGGCGGCCGGTGCCGGGCAGGCCCTCGCCGCCCCACAGTCCGGAGATGGCGGCCAGGTTGCGCTCGAAGCGCGCGCCGCGCTCGGCGAAGGGCACCCCGGCTGCGGCGTACTCCTCCGCCGACCAGCCGACCCCGACGCCCAGGTCGAAGCGCCCGCCGGTGAGCAGGTCGAGCGTGGCCAGCTCGCGGACGAGCAGGCGCGGGTCGCGCAGCGGCAGCAGCAGCACCGAGGAGCCGACGCGCAGCCGCGTGGTGTGGCGGCACAGCTCGGCGGCCGTCTGGAGCACGTCGAGCAGGCCCTGCTCCTGGGCCGCCTCCACCCGGGGCGCGGCCCCCGCGCCGTAGGTGTGCACCTCGGCCACTTCGGGGTTGGCCGGGTTCGGCGCGGCCGGGTAGGGGTAGGCGGAGTCATACTCCTCGAAGAAGACCAGGTGCTCGGGCAGCCACAGCGAGGAGAAACCGGCCTCCTCGGCCGTCCGCGCGAAGGCGCGCAGGTAGGCCAGGTCCCGCTGCGCCGATCCGTCGAACAGGTCAACCAGGCCGACTCGCATCGCCGCTCCTTTCCGATCGCTCATATCAGGGCCCGCACCCGCTCGGGCGCGGGCAGCGTGCCGAACACCGCGACCAGCTCGTCCACGCCCAGCGCGGGATCCGCGGACAATATGTCCCTGGCCTGGGCGAACTCGTCACCGGGAACCAGCCAGGTGCGCCTGACATCCACCGCGGGCCGCCCGGCCTCGCCGAGCGCCGCCGCGAGCCCGGCGAGCGCGGCGGGCAGCTCGTCCGCCGGGACCAGCCAGCCGAGCCAGCCGTCCGCGTGCCGGGCGAGCATCCGCAGGACGGCCGGGTCGCCGTGGCGGACGTGGACCTTCAGGCCGCCACCCGCCGGGCGGGGGAGGGCGATCGCGCCGCGGAACGCGACCCGCTCGCCCTCGAACGCCGCCCGCGGCTGCGACCACAGGGCCCGCATGGCGGCCAGGTGCTCCGCCGCCGTCCGCAGATTCGCTTCCTGGTCGCCGGAATCGCCGGAGCCCTGGCCGAGCACGGCACCGAGATCGAGCCCGTACTCCAGCCGGCCGCCGCTGAACCAGTCCAGCGTCGCGACCTGCTTGGCGCGCACGGCCGGGCTCCGGGCGGAGAGCACGTCCCCGCTGAGCCGGATCCCGAGCCCGCTGGTCGCCCGCGCCACGCACTGCAGCCCGAGGACCGCGTCGTGCCCGCCGGACCCGGCCTGCTCCCGGTCGCCGCTCGCCCACCAGGAGGCGAACCCCGACCGCTCGGCGGCCTCGGCGGCCGCCTCGATCTCGCCGAGCAGGCCCGGTCCCGCGGCGGTGATGTCGCACGCTATGCCGAACTCCACCAGGATGTCCTTCCGCCGTTCAGCCGTTGCTGAGCGCGCTGAACTTGCCGTCCGCGGTCCACTCCAGGTAGACGCCGGGCGATTCGAGGATCGCCTGGCCGCCCTCGTACCGGAGGCCGCCGTAGACGGACTCCTGCGTGGTGACCTTCGCCAGCCCTTGCCCGACCGCTTCGGGGGCCGCGCCCGGGCCCGCGTTCTTCAGGCCCATGGCCAGCAGCCACATCGCGGTGTAACCCTGGGCGGCGAACATGTCGGGGGCCGTGTTGAACTTGGCCCGGTAGCGCTCGGTGAACTTCCTGGCCGTGTCGTTGACGGGGTGGTCGGCGGCGAAGGGGGTCGCGAAGGCCAGCCCCGCGAGCCCGGCCCCGCCGGCGTCGAACAGGGCGGGCCCGGAGGCGCCGTAGCTGGACAGGATGCGCTTGTCGTAGCCGCGGTCGCGGAGCGAGCGGGCCAGCAGCGCGGTGGGCGTGCCCAGGGTGCTGGCGACCACCACGTCCGGGGCCTGGGCCTCGATCTGGGTGGCGGTGGCGGTGAAGTCCCGGTCGGCGGAGCCGACCGCGATGGTCTCCAGCACCTTGACGCCGTTGCGCTCCAGCGCCGCCTGCCACACCTTGCCGTCGGCGACCATGGCGTCCACGTCGCCGTTGACGACCACGACGGCCGTCTTGTACGCCTCCGCCTTCGCCATGCTGTCCACGAACTTGTCGTACACGCCGCCCGGGGAGGAGGGCAGGACGACGGGGCGGAACAGGTGCGGCGGGGAGGCGAGCCCGTCCAGGATCGCCGAGGTGACGATGGCGGGCACCTTGCTCTGCCGGATGACCGGGGCCAGCGCGCCGGCTTCGTTGGAGAGGCCGCAGCAGAGCACTCCGGCCGCGCCCTCGGTGGCGTACTGGCGGTACAGGGCGATCGCCTTGGCCGGGTCGGACTTGATGTCCTCCACCTTCAGGTCGACGGTCGCGCCCTGGCCGAGGAACGCGGTCTGGTTGATCTCCTCCACGGCGACTTCCGCGCCCTGCACGATGGGCTTGCCCGCGAACGCGGCGGCGCCGGTGAGCAGCGCGGGGAAGCCGACCTTGTAGACCTGGCCCTCGGCCGCCGCGCCCGGGGCGTCGTCGCCGGACGTGCCGCACGAGGCGAGGATCATGACGGCGGAGAGCGCAGCGCTGACGACGGCCAGGCGTGTTCCTCTCCATGTGGTGGTTTGACGAGACACGATGCACCCTCCTGGGTTAAGGCCCCTGACATCCGGACCCCCGATGCTGTAAAGCAAATGCTTGCTTTTAAAGCAACTGCTTGATTATGTGTGAGGTGAGAACGGACAGGCAAGGGGTCGGCGGCTGCTTTTCGGTCACGGTCCGGCCAGGACGGCGCCGCCCCGGTCGATGACCGTGCCGGCGTCGGCCGAGGTCAGGAAGCGCACCTCGGCGCCGTCCCGCCAGAGCGTCACCGTGAGGGTCTCCCCCGGCAGCACCGGCCGCGAGAAGCGCCCCGACATCCCGCGTAGCCGGGTGGCGTCCCCGTCGCAGAGCCCGTTCACGATGGCGCGGGCGGTGCAGCCGTAGGTGCACAGGCCGTGCAGGATCGGCCGGGCGAAGCCGTACCTGGCGGCGAAGGCCGGGTCGGAGTGGAGCGGGTTACGGTCGCCCGTAAGCCGGTAGAGGAGCGCCTGGTCGGGCCGGGTCGCCAGGCGGATCACGGCGTCCGGCTCGCGGTCCGGCGGCGACCACTCCGTGCGGGGCCCGCGCTCCCCGCCGAAGCCGCCCGCCCCGCCCAGGTAGGCGCAGGAGCGGGCGACCGCGAGCGGGTCCCCGGTCACCGCGTCGGCCGTCCGGGTCTCGGTCCAGACCAGCGCGTCCCTGCCCTTGTCCCACATGTCGGTGACGGTGACCGTGGACACCGCCCGGCCCTCCGGAGCAAGCGGGCGTTCCAGCTGGAAGTGCTGCTCGGCGTGTACGGCCTTGCCCGGGTCGTACGTGCCGATCTCGGGCAGCCCGCCGTGGTAGCCGAGGAGCACGGCGAAGCTCGGGATGACCTGCTGCGCGATCCCGGCGCTGTGCTCGGTGGTGAACTGGAGTTCCGCGCCGGGATCCTGGGCGCCCGCACCCACGGCGAGCGCGTAGAGCAGCGTCTCGCGGGCGGTCCACTCGGTCGTGAAAGGGCCTACCGTGCTGCCGATGTAGCCGGGGTCCAGGGGCATGCCGTATCTCCGTTCACACACTCAACCGCGTTCGCGGGCCCGCCTTGAGCAGCCGGGACGGCAGCTCGCGGCCGACGATCTCCTGCGCCAGGGCGGCGACCTCCAGCAGCGCCTCCAGGTCCACGCCCGTGTGCACGGACATCTCCTGGAGCAGGTAGACCGCCTCCTCGCTGGCGATGTTGCCGGTGGCCCCCGGCGCGTACGGGCAGCCGCCGAGGCCGCCCACGCTGGCGTCGAACTCGGCCACGCCCAGTTCCAGGCCCGCGACCAGGTTGGCCAGGCCGGTGCCCCGGGTGTCGTGCAGGTGCAGGGCGAGGCGGGTATCGGGGGCCTGGTCGCGGAAGAGGCCGGTCAGCCGCCGGACCCGGGGTGGCGAGCCCATCCCCGTGGTGTCGCCGAAGCACACCGAGTCGGCCCCGTCGGCGACGGCGCGCAGGGCGAACGCGGCGACGCGCTCGGCGGGCACCTCGCCCTCGTACGGGCAGCCGAACGCGGTCGCGACGATCACCTGGCAGGTCGCGCCGCTGCCGTGGGCGAAGTCGATCACCTCGGCGATCCCGTCGAGCGACTGCTCCGGGGTGCGGTTCACGTTCCGCAGGTTGTGCGTCTCGGAGGCCGACACGACGACCTCCAAGTCGGTGAAACCGGCGGCCAGCGCGCGGCGCGCGCCGTTCAGGTTGGGCACCAGCGCCGAGTACCCGACGCCTGGGGCAGGCGCCACCGCGGCCCACACCTCGGCCGCGTCCGCCATCTGCGGGATAGCCTTGGGATGGACGAACGCCACCGCCTCGATGCGGGACAGGCCGGTCGTGCCCAGCGCCGCGATCAGCTCGGCCTTGCGCGCGGCGGGCACCGGGGCCTCGTTCTGCAGCCCGTCGCGCGGGCCCACCTCGCGCAGCACGACGCTGGACGGGATGTCGGACATGGCTACACTCCCAGGGCGCGGGCGACGATGTCGCGATGGTGTGCGGGCGTGCCGAAGAGGGCGAAGCCGGTCAGCGCGCGCCGGAAGTGGTGGGAGAGCTCGTGCTCCCAGGTGAACCCGATCCCGCCGTGCACGTGGATGGCCTCCCTGACCACGTGCAGCACGGCGTCACCGGCCCGCGCCTTCGCCATGGAGGCGGTGAGCTCCCAGCCCGCTTCCCCGGCGGCGGCCTGGTCGAGCGCGCGCTCCACCGCCGACCTGGCGGTGGCCGTCTCCGCGTACATGTCGGCCAGCTTGTGCTTGATCGCCTGGAAGGAGCCGATGGCGCGGCCGAACTGGGTGCGGGTCCTGGCGTAGTCGACGGCCAGCCACAGGCATCGTTCGCCGATGCCGAGGGCGTCCGCCGCGGTCAGCAGCGCGCCTTCGGTGAACGCCCGCTCGGCCAGCTCCCGCGCCCGCGCGCCCTCCGCCAGCACCTGCCCGGGGGTCTGGTCCATGGTCAGGATCGCCAGGCCCCGGCCGTGGTCCAGGGCCCGCATCGGCTCGACCAGCAGGCCGTCCGCGCCGCGCTCGACCAGGACCAGTGCGGTGCGGGCCAGCACGATGAAGTGGGTCGCCGCCTCGCCGGCCGCGACGAACCGCTTGCGCCCGGAGATCCGGCACTCGCCCTCCCCCGGCTCCGCCTCGGTCCCCGGCGCGTCCAGCGCCACCCCGGTGCTGTCCTCGTGCAGGGCCAGGGCCACCACCGCGCGCCCGGCCACGATCTCGGCCAGCAGGCCGCGGCCCGGTTCGGCGCCGGACCTGGCCAGCAGCGGCACGGCCAGCCCGGCCGTGACCAGGAGCGAGGCGGGCAGCCCGACCCGGCCGGCCTCGATCAGGGCGACCCCCAGGTCGGCGATGGATCCGCCCTGGCCGCCCGCCCGCTCGTCCAGCAGCAGGCCGGGCAGGCCCAGCTCCTCGGCGAGCGCCCGCCACAGCGGCTCGCCGGGCCCGCCGAGGGAGTCCCGGCTGACCGCGACCGGGCTGCGGGCGTCGAGGAACCGGCCGACGGTCGCCCCGAACTCGGCGCGGAGCGCCGCGTCCTCCCTCATGCGGGTCCTTTCCTGCTGTCGAGCAAGCAATTGCTTCAATCTTGGACCAGGCCGCTGCCCCGGCCGGGGGCGGCCCCGGCTCAACGGGCCGGGACGTTCACCCCGTTCAGGAGCAGCTCGGTCTCGATGTGGATGATCTCGTCGATGGTGATGGGCCCGTCGGGGTCGAACCAGCGGATGATGGCCTGCACGGCGCCCATCACGGTCCGGTACACCATGCGCGCGCTGAACTCCTTCCGGAAGACGCCCCCGGCCATGCCGGCGTCGATGACGTCCATCCAGATCTGGGCGATCTCGTTCTGGCCGCGGGAGATGCTTGGGAAGTCCTGCACGTAGTGCCAGTCGTTCTGCAGGATCAGGACCTGGTAGCGGTTGCGGGCCACGCTCAGCAGCGCCCGCGCCATCAGCTCCCGCAGCGCCTCGGCGGGACCCGCCGCGTCCGCGACCGCGGCGCGATACTCCCTGATCACCGTGTCCAGGTAGTCCAGGAGCACCTGCTCGACGATCGCCTCCTTGGAGTCGAAGTAGTAGTAGAGGCTGCCGGAGAGCATGCCCGCCTCGTCCGCCACGTCGCGCACCGTCGCGCTGGAGAAGCCCTTCTCGGCGAAGACCTTGGCCGCGGCGAGCAGGACGCTCTCCTTGCGCGCCTGCCCGATGGGCGATCCGGTCGACTTGCGCCGGTTCCCGGTAGCGCTCTTGGTGGTCTTTCCTGGAGGGGTCATCGAGTGTCCTAGGTCAACTGAACAACGGTCAGGGAAAATGTTCGCCCCGGTGGCTCAGGGCGCTCGATCCGACACGATCGAGACGGCGCTCACGAGCGCGCCGGGACTGCCTCCTTGATTCTGCACCAGGCCGAACCCGGGATCGGCTACTTGACGTTCCCCGGCCTCGCCCCGGAACTGCAGCCACATCTCGAACAGCATGCGCAGCCCGCTCGCGCCGACGGGGTGGCCGAAACTCTTCAGGCCCCCGTCGGGATTGACCGGCAGCGCGCCGCCCAGGTCGTAGCGCCCGGCCAGCACATCCTCCCAGGCGTGGCCGCGAGCCGAGAAACCGAGTTCCTCCATCAGCACCAGCTCGGTCGGCGTAAAGCAGTCGTGCACCTCGGCCAGCGAGATCTGGGTGGCCGGGTCGGTGATCCCGGCCTGCTCGTACGCCACCCGGCTGGAGTTCACCACCTCGGGCAGGTCGGAGTAGTCGTACCGGTCGTCGTTGCGCCCGGTCGCGGCGCCGGCGCTGAGCGCGAGCGCGTGCACGTACAGCGGGCGGTCGGTGTACTTGCGGGCGTCCTCGGCCCGGACGATGACCGCCGCCGCGGCGCCGTCGGCGACCCCGGAGCTGTCGAAGACGCTCAGCCGCCCGGCGATGGCCGGGGCGCGGGCGATGACCTGTTTCGGCACGCCCTTGCGGAACTGCGCGCGCGGGTTCAGCGCGCCGTTGGCGTGGTTCCGCCAGGCGATGTGGGTCATCGCCTCCTTGACCTGCTCCTCGGAGATCCCGTAGCGGCGCGCGTAGGACGGCACGATCATCGAGTACATGGCGGGCGCGCTGAGGTTGGCGGCCGTGCCGTCGCCGGGCACGCTGGGCATCTCCAGGCCGGAGAAGCCGAAGTCCTTCAGCTTCTCGCCGCCCACCGCCATGACCGTGTCGTACGCCCCTGAGGACACGGCGTAACACGCGTTCCTGAACGCCTCGGAGCCGGTGGCGCACATGTTCTCCACCCGGGTGACCGGGCGGTCGGCGATGTTCATCGGCCGGGTCAGGGTGAGGCCGGAGACGCCGGAGGTCATCGTGCCGAGCCAGAAGGCGTCCACGTCGCCGAGTTCCAGGCCGGGCACGCTCCCCACGGCCCCGAGGGTCGCCTCGACCAGGAGGTCGTCGACGTCTTTGTCCCAGAGCTCGCCGAATCGGGTGCAGCTCATGCCGACGACGGCCACCGGGTTCTTCAGGGCGTGGGCGGGCATCAGGACTCCTCCTCGTGGGGGCGAACCTTCCAGATGTAGTTGCGGATCTCGTTGGCGGCCACGCCGGCCAGCCGGAAGACGGGCTCCACCCGGTCCCCGATGGCCACCTCGCGCCCGGGGGCGTCGGTCATCTCGAACTCGAACCGGCCGCCGCCGTCGAAGTCCACGGCCACCGCCTTGGCCGGGAGCTGGACCGACTCCGAGAGCCAGTCGTCGGTAAAGGTCGCCACGGTGCCGAGCAGGTCGCGCAGGGACACCGGCTCGCCCCGGTCGGCGGCCCCGCAGCCGAGGCAGACCCGGCGTGGCGGCAGGTTCCTGGTGCCGCAGGCGGCGCACTGGGCCGCGGTGAAGGAGAACTTCCAGCGCATGTTCCGCCAGGAGGCGGGCGGGGCGGGGGCCTTGGCCTCCGGACGCCGCGGCGGCTCCCGGTCGAGCAGGCCCCGCCAGGTGAGGTAGTCGGCGTAGCGGAGCGGGAGCACCGCGCGGGGCTCCGGCGGGACGGCCGCCCGGTAGGCGGCCAGCTTCGGCGTGGCGCGGAACACGAACGCGTCGGCCCCGTCGGCGGCCAGCACGGCCAGGATCGTCTGCCCCGGCTCGGCCCGGTCCAGCGCGGCGCAGAGCCGGACGCCGAAGTCCGCCGCGCCCGCGTAGCCGGCGTCGGCGGTGAGCCCGGCCGCGAGCCGGGCCGGCTCGAAGCGGCGGCGCGCCTCCCGCACGGCCCGCGCGTGCGGACCGCTGATCACGACATGGTCGATCTCGTCCTGTTCCAGCCCCGCTTCCTTGGCCGCCGCCGCGGTCACCGCCTCGACGGCCTCCAGGTAGTCCTCGACGCCGAAACGTTCCTCCCAGGTCCTGGTGCGGATCGCGCCGGGAGCCCGCCAGCGGTCCAGCAGCTCCATGGTGCGGGACGCGCCGCCCAGCAGCTCGGCGACGGGATCGTCCCCCGTGGTGAAGGCGGCGGCCGCGTCGCCGCCGAGCAGCTCGTCCTCCGAGCCGGGCAGCCCGTATCTCAGGTCGGCCAGCGCGACGACGGCTCCATCGCCGCGCAGACCCGCCCGGAGGGCGCCCGCGCCGGACCTGATGGCGCCGCCCGCGTCGAAGGCCGCCAGCTCCTCGGGCAGGCCGAGCGCCATGGCGATCGCGGCGGCGTTGCCGCGCTCCAGGTAGGCGGGGCGGGTGGTGGCGAACCACAGCTCGGCGGCCGGGAATCCGGGCGCGCGCCGCAGGGCGCGCCGCGCCGCCTCCACCGCGAGCGTGGTGCTGTCCTCGTCGTGCCCGGCCACCGCGCGCGCACCGCTCAGCCCCGGCAACCCGAGGGAGGCGCCGATCTCCCCCCGGTCCAGCCGGTACGCCGGGACGTACACACCGTAAGAGGTGATTCCGCTCATCAAGGCTCCTCTTGGTCCTGGTACGCGTCCCGTGAGCGTGTAAATCAAGCGATTGCTTTGCTAGCATAGCCAGACCCGGACGGCGAGAGCAAACAGCCGCCCGACCGACCTGGAGGACCATGAACCGGCTATCGGAGGAGGAGTTCCACCGCGAGGCGGCCGAATTCCTCGACTCCTACACCACCCGCCGCTCCGGCGGGACCGGCCGCCCGGTCTGGGGCCAGGGCGACGACCGCGTCTCGGTGGTCGCCGAGCGGGCCGAGGGCGAGCAGGAGGAGATCGCCCGCCTCAAGGACTACCGCGCCGCCCTCGACCGGGCCGGGCTGGCCTGGATCAACGGCCCGGCCGCCTACGGCGGGCGCGAGCTGCCCACCCCGTACGCGACCGCGTTCCGCGAGCTGGAATCGCAGTACGACCTCCCCGACGACGGCTACACCCGGTTCAGCGTCTCGACGTTCTGCCCCGCGCTGCTCACGCACGGCTCGGACTTCCTCAAGACCACCTACCTGCGCCGCCTCAGAACCGCCGGCCTCCTCGCCTGCCAGCTCTTCTCCGAGCCGGGCGCCGGCTCCGACCTGGCCGGTCTGACCACCCGGGCGGAGCGGCGCGGCGACGGGTGGGTCCTCAACGGGCAGAAGGTGTGGAGCTCCGGCGCCCACTACAGCGACCTGGGGCTGTGCATCGCCCGGACCAACCGCGACGCGCCCAAACACGCCGGGCTGTCCACCTTCCTGGTCGACATGCGGGCGCCCGGCGTCGAGATCCGCCCGATCCGGCAGCTGACCGGTGGCGCCTCGTTCGACGAGGTGTTCCTCACCGACGTGTACGTGCCCGACGACCACCGTCTCGGCGAGGTGGACCAGGGCTGGCGAGTGGTGGTGGACGTGCTGCTCAACGAGCGCGGCGCGATCGGCCTGGAGAGCGGTCTGGACGAGGAACTCCTGGCCCGCCTGGTGGACCTGGCCAGGCACACCGGCGCGGCCGGGGACGCGCGGATCCGCGACGCCCTGGCCGACCTGCACATCAGGAGCTGGGCGGCGCGCGAGACCACGGCCCGGATGCTCGGCGGCGGCGGGGTCCCTGGCCCCGAACTGGCCGTCACCAAGCTGATCCTCACCGACCTGCTGCGCCGGGCCGGGGACATCGCCGCGGACGCGCTCGGCGCCGCCCTGGTCGCCGACACCGGCGAGTGGGGCACCTACGCCTGGTCGGAGCTGATCCTCGGGCTGCCCGGCCTGCGGGTCGGCGGCGGCACCGACGAGATCATGCGCAACGCCGTGGGCGAGCGCGTGCTGGGACTACCGAAGGACGCCCGATGAAGATCGACCTTGGTTTGATCGGCTCCTCCGCCGCCGTCTGCGGCCCGGCCGCGGCGTGGGCCGAGCGGGCCGGTTTCGACGGCGTGTGGGCGAGCGAGAGCGTGACCGACGCCTTCCTGCAGTCGCAGGCGGCCCTCATGGCCACCAGCGGGACGACGGTCGGCACGGCCATCGCGGTGGCCTTCGCGCGCAACCCGATGTCCACCGCGTACCTGGGGTGGGATCTGGCCGCGCTGTCCGGCGGGCGCTTCGTGATGGGCCTGGGCACCCAGATCCAGGCGCACGTCGAACGGCGCTTCTCCATGCCGTGGGGCAGCCCGGTGGCGCGCATGCGCGACTTCCTGACCGCGCTGGACGCGATCTGGAGCGCGTGGCGCACCGGGACGAAGCTGAACTACGAGGGGCCCTACTACCGGCACACCCTGATGTCGCCGGTGTTCACGCCGGACCGGCACGAGCTGCCCATCCCCGTGATGATCGCCGCCGTCGGGGATCGCATGACCGAGCTGGGCGGGGAGCTGTGCGACGGCCTGATCCTGCACGGCGTGACCACCGCGGCCTACCTGGACGAGGTCACCCTGCCCGCGCTGGAGCGCGGCCTGGCCGCGGCCTCGCGCGATCGGTCGCGGGTGTCGCTCTATTGCCCCGTCTTCATGGTGATGGGCGACACCGAGGAGCAGTTCGAGGCGATGAAGCGCAAGACCAGGGAGCAGATCGCGTTCTACGCCTCCACCCCCGCCTACCGGCGCGTGCTGGCCAGCGTGGGATACGAGGAGCTGCAGCCCGAGCTGCGCGAGCTGTCCCGCGCGGGCGAGTGGACCAGGATGGGCGACCTGATCGACGACACGCTGCTGGGGCACATCGCGGTGCTGGGGCGGCCCGAGGAGATGCCGAAGCTCTGCGCCGAGCGGTTCGGCGGGCGGCTGGACCGGATCTCGTCCTACTACCCGTGGCCGGTCGAGGACGACCGGCTGAGCGACATCCTCCGCGGCTTCGCGGACGAGGGAAAGCGAGAGGTGGCCCGATGAACGATTGGCGGGAGGCGGCCGACAGGCAGGCTGTCACCGAGGTGCTGCTGGCCTACTGCGATCTGGTGGACCGGGCCGAGGTGGACGAGCTGGCCGGCATCTTCACCGAGGGCGCCTCCTTCGACTACGGCAACGGCGCGGTGTTCACCGGCAGGGAGTCGCTGCGCGCCCTCTTCGCCGACCGGCTGGGGCGCTATCGCGCCACCAACCACCACCTGTCCAACATCCGGGTGGAGCTGTCCGGCGACGCCGCGTCGGCCGTCAGCTACGTGTACGCCTGGCACGAGAGCGCGGCCGACGGCGAGCAGCTGCACATCTGGGGGCGGTACGTCGACACGCTGGCCCGATCGGGAGCGGGCTGGCTGCTGGACACCCGCCAGGTGCGGGTGGCCGGGGCCGCGACCCACCCGGCGTTCCCGCTGCCGGAGCGGTTCGAGCGGTACCCGCGCCGTGACCTCGGCTGAGCTGGTCAGCGCGGGCTAGCGGGCTGGCTGCTGGACACCCGCCAGGTGCGGGTGGCCGGGGCCGCGACCCACCCGGCGTTCCCGCTGCCGGAGCGGTTCGAGCGGTACCCGCGCCGCGACCTTAGCCGAGCTTGGCTGAGTTCAACTGAGCTGGTCAGCGCGGGCTGAGGCGTGGGGTGATCGGGGCGATCTCGTGGTAGCGGCCGTCCACGTAGACCAGCGGAGCGTTGTCGCCCGCCCCATCCACCTGGGCCTCCACGACCAGGCCGATGACGATCGTGTGGTCGCCCGCCTGGAAGCGCTCGGCCAGGCGGCACCTCGCCCAGGTTCCCACCCCGCGTAACAACGGCTCGCCGGACGGGAGCGGGGTCCACGACTCCGGGTCGCTGAAGCGCTCGTCCGCGCTGCGCGCGAACCGGTTGGCCAGGTGCGACTGCCCGGCCTCCAGCCAGTGCACGAGCGCGGTGCCGGCCTGGGAGAGCGCTTCCAGGCTGGAGGAGGTGTGGGCGATCGCGAACGACAGCAGCGGCGGGACGAGCGACACCGAGACGACCGAGGTCGCGGTGAAGCCCACCGGCCCGCCCGGCGACTCGAACGTCACCACGGTGACCCCCGCCGGGTGGTGGCGGAACACCGAACGGAACAACTCACCAGACACATGCTCATGCGTCACAGCAACCATCCCGAGCACTTCCAAATCGGTGATCGATTTCATTGCACCAGCAGATCGAGGCGTCCTGGTTAGGGCGGAAACACCGTCCCTACGGACATCTCGACCTTAGAAGGCAGTGCGGCGAGATGTCAAGCAATTGCTTGCTTTACTAGGAACGGCCGGATCGGCCACAGCGCGCGGCACTGCTAGGGTGGCTAGCTGTGATCGAATTGCGGCGAAATGGAGCGGATGCGTTCGTCGCGGCGCTGGATGCCGTGATCGACATCTACACGGCGGCGATGCGGCCGCCGCCCGATCAGCTCTCCGGGCGCATGGCCATCATGCGCAATCACGCGACTTATCCGGATTTCGTGTGTGTGTTCGCGGGGGCGCCGGAGATCGTGGGCTTCGCCTACGGATTCCGGGGGGCGCAGGGCCAGTGGTGGCACGACGTGGTGCGGCGGGCGCTGTTCGAGCGGGCCGGGCCGGTGATCGCGGACGACTGGTTCGGGAACGCGCTGGAGCTGGCCGAGATCCACGTCCGGCCGGACTTCCAGGGCAAGGGCATCGGGCGCGCGATGATCAAGGCCATCTGCGCGGACCGGACCGAGCGGACCGCCGTGCTGTCCACGCATGACGCGCCCACGGCGGCCCGGCATCTCTACCGGAGCGTCGGCTTCCTCGACCTGATGACCGAGTTCGTCTTTCCCGGCGGGTACGAGACGTACGCGATCGCCGGGACACGACTCCCCCTCCCCTAGACCCTCGCCTCGTGCGGTGTCCAGCAACGCTCACCGGCTCGGAGCGGCGCGATCGCCGAAGTCGGTGAGGCACCGCGACCCGGCGAAGGTTTGCAGACACCGCGATAGAGGATGCCTACACGATTGCGGGCACCAGCGCCTGGAAGACCTCGCGGGTCGCGCTGGAGCGGTTGAAGGTGATGAAGTGAATGCCGGGAGCGCCCTCGTCCAGCAGGGTCTGGCAGAGTTCCGCGGCGTGTTCGATGCCCAGGCGGCGCACCGACTCAGGATCGTGGGCGACGGCCTCGAACCGGGCGGCGACCTCGGGTGGGAAGGGCGCGCCTGACAGCTGTTCCGAGCGGGCGATCGTGCTCATCTGGGTCACCGGCATGATGCCGGGAATGATCGGCGTATAGCAGCCCTTGGCCGCGACCCGGTCCCGCAGCCGGAGGTAGTCGTCGGCTTTGAAGAACATCTGGGTGATGGCGTAATCAGCGCCGGCACGGCATTTACGGACGAACTGCTCGGTGTCCGACTCGATCGTCGCCGACCGCGGGTGTTTGTATGGAAAAGCCGCCACACCAACGCAGAAATCCCCCGACTGCCGGATCAGCCGGACAAGATCCTCCGCATACTCCACCCCTTCCGGATGCCGCACCCAGGTCCCCATCGGATCCCCCGGCGGGTCCCCCCGCACGGCCAGGATGTTCCGCACTCCGGCGTCCGCGAATCGCCCCACCAAATGCCGCAATTCCCGAATGGAATGATTGACGGCGGTGAAATGCGCCACAGGCGTGAGCGTCGTGCTGTGCGCGAGCCGCTCGACGATGGACACCGTGTGATCCCGGTTCCCGCCACCCGCGCCGTACGTCACCGAGACGAAGGTCGGGCGCAGGGCCTCAAGCTCCCGGATCGCCCGCCACAGCTGCCGCTCCCCCTCGTCGGTCTTCGGCGGGAAGAACTCGAACGAGAACGACCGCTCGCCGGCGGCGAGCAGGTCCTTGACCGTCGGAACACGGTCAGGCAATCGCGACGGAAGACCTAGAGACATACCCCACAGGTTACAGGTCTGTCCCGGGAAACAGAGATCCACTATGTCTCATTCATGATCCTTAGTTCCTTTGCGGCCCATCCGCCCCGGCGAGAAGGGGAGAAGGATCAATGGAAGATACCCTCTCATACATGACAAAAGTCACGGGTCCGCTGGAGCTCATCCGCCCGGACGTGGACCGCGCGCTGCAGCGGTTTCTCGACCGGCAGCGCCCCGCGTTCGACGATCCCGACCTGATCGCGGTGATGTCGGCGGCGGAGGACTTCCTGGCGGGCGGCAAACGGCTGCGTCCTGCCTTCTGCTACTGGGGCTGGCGGGCCGCGGGCGGCGGCGCGGACCCGGGAGTGTTCACGGCGGCGGCCTCCCTGGAGCTGCTGCAGGCCAGCGCGCTCGTGCACGACGACGTCATGGACTCCAGCGACCTGCGCCGCGGCATGCCGTCGGCCCACCGCCGGTTCGAGAAGCTGCACCTGGACGCGGAGTGGAGCGGCTCGGCCCTCCAGTTCGGCGAGGGCGCCGCCATCCTGCTCGGCAATCTGATGCTGATCTGGTCCGGCGAGATGTGGCGCACCAGCGGCCTGCCCGCCACCTCCCTGGCCGCCGCCCAGCCGGTCTTCGACCACATGCTCACCGAACTCATGAGCGGGCAGTACCTGGACCTGCTCGAACAGGCGCACGGCGAGAACACCTTCGACAGCGCGCTGCGGGTGGCGCTCTACAAGAGCGGCAAATACTCCGTCGAGCAACCCCTCCGCCTCGGCATGGTGCTGGCCGCCCGCTCGCGCGAGCCGTGGATCGACCGGTTCTGCGCCGAGTACGGCCAGAAGGTGGGCATCGCCTTCCAGCTCCGCGACGACGTGCTGGGCGTGTTCGGCGACCCGGTCGAAACCGGCAAACCCGCCGGGGACGACCTGCGCGAGGGCAAGCGCACCATGCTGATCGCGCGCACGCTCGCCGCCGCGTCCAAAGCGCAGGCGCACGACGTGCGGAACCTGCTCGGCGACCCGAAACTGGACGCCGAGGGGGTGGCCCGGCTGCGCGAGGTGATCGAGGACACCGGCGCGCTGGCCTACTGCGAGGACATGATCGGGCGCTACCTCCGCGACGCGCTGGACTCTCTCCAGACGGCCGGCATCACCGCCGACGCCCGCGAGGCCCTGGCGGCGCTCGCCGTGGCGGCCACCGCGCGCCGGACCTGAACCCGGCTAAACCCGGCTGAGACGGCGTTTGAACTCGGCGGCGGCGGCCTTCGGGTCGTCGGCCTCGGTGATGGCCCGGACCACGACCACCCGGCGTACGCCGTACGACAGGACCTCGTCGAGGTTGGCGAGGGTGATGCCGCCGATGCCGAACCACGGGCGGGTGAAGCCCGCGGCGTGGCGGAGCAGAGCGGGTCCGGCGGCCGGGCGGCCCTGTTTGGTGGGGGTGGGCCAGATCGGGCCGCAGCAGAAGTAGTCGACCCCGGGCTCGACGGCGGCGGCCGACGCCTCGGCCTCGGCGTGGGTGGACCTGCCGATGAGCACGCCGGGGCCCAGGATCGCCCGGGCGGCCGGGACCGGCAGGTCGTCCTGGCCCAGGTGCAGCACGTCGGGCGCGAACCCGGCCAGCCCCGCCGCGTACGCGACGTCGGCCCGGTCGTTGACCGCCAGCAGCGCGCCGTGCCGGTCGCAGGCCGCGCGGAACCGTTCGAGCAGCGCGAGCTCCTCCCGCGCCTCCAGCCCCTTCTCGCGCAGCTGGAGGATGTCCACCCCGCCCGCGAGCGCGGCGTCCAGGAACTCGTCCAGGTCGCCGCGGTCACGTCTGCCGTCGGTGCACAGGTAGAGGAGGGCGCGCGAAAGACGCTGCCGGGCGCTGCGGAAGTCTTCGTGAGAGTCTTCGGTCACCCGACCACGATGTCATGCGCTGAGAAGCCCGGGCGTCAGGAGCCCGGGCGTTAGAAGCCCAGCGCCTGCGCCCGCCTCTTGACCTCCGTGTGGCGGCCCGCCACGATCGCGTCGATGGGCGCGCCGGGGAGCGAGTCATCGCTGGTGAACAGCCAGCGAATGCACTCCACCTCGCCGTATCCGGCGTCCGCCAGCACGGTCAGGGTGCCGGGCAGGCCCTTGATGACATCGTCTCCGGCCAGGAAAACCGCCGGGATCTGCGGCTCGCCTCCGCCTCGGCGGACTCCGACGAGCTTCTTGTCCTTGATGAGCTGCTTGGCCCGGCCGATGCTCAGGCCCAGCTTCTTCGCGACCGTTGAGAGCGGAAGCCAGTCCCCCACCAGTTGGTCGGTCTCTCGGTCGATCTGTGCAACAGTAAGCGTCACGCCACCACCATTACCACATGGCGCGCGCAATGAAACACTCCGATTACCGAGAAGCCGCAGAAGGTATTCGGCTGCGGCTACCGTCGGCCATGCGTTAGTGTGTTCGAACGGTGGCCGCCGGGCTGGCGGACACCCGAAACGACTGTGGAGGGCGGGTAAGACCAGGTGAGGCAATTCCGACCCTGGCATCGCCCGCGACCTACGCTGCTCACGCGGCGTAGAGGAAGCAGTAAGGACCCCACGGCGACGTGGGGAGTCCCTGGCGTCACGCCGGGGAGGATGTCAAGCCACAGTGCAATCACGCAGGGTCACGCCGGGGTCGGCGAGCCGTACCACGTCGACTCTCTGGCGGCTTTCGACGAGCCTGCGGCCCTGGAGCAAATCGCGCGGGCGGTCGACGGTCAGGATGGCCGTGAGGCGGTGGTCGTCGGTCAGCCAGCAGACCGACCAGCCGGCGTCGCGCTCCGGGTCGCCGCGCAGGATCATGCGGGCTCCGGCGTGGTGGCCCGCGTACTGGACCATGTGGTTGAACTGCTCGGACCAGAAGTAGGGCACCGGATCGAAGACGGCGGACTCCCCCATCAGGGTGGCGGCGGCCACGTCGGGGCCGTTGAGGGCGTTGTCCCAGTGCTCGATCCGCATCCGGCGGCCGAAACGGCGCGACCACCAGTTGGCGCAGTCGCCGACGGCGACCACGTTGGGGGCGAACGTGCGCAGGTGCTCGTCCACCAGGACGCCGTTGTCGAGCTCCACGTCGGAGCCCTCCAGCCAGGACACGGCGGGCCGCACCCCCACGCCGGTGACGACGACGTCGGCGTCGATCCGGTCGCCGGTGAGCAGCGTCAGGCCGTCCGGGTCGACGGTGCCGACCTTGGTGCCGAGGAGGAGTTCGACGCCCGCCTCCGCGTACCAGGGGATGGTGTAGGCGCCCACCGGGAGGGCACCGGCCAGCGGCGCGTCGTCGGCCTCGACCACGGTCACCTGGCAGCCCGCGCGGGCGGCGGCGGTGGCCACCTCGGCGCCGATCCAGCCCGCGCCGATGATCGCCACCCGGGTCTCGGGGAGCAGCTTGGCGCGCAGCGCCAGGGCGTCGTCGATGGTCCGCAGGACGTGCTGGCGACCCTCCCCGCGGAGCAGGATCGGGGTGGCCCCGGTGGCGACCACCAGGCCGTCGAACTGGAGCTCGCCGTCGGTCGTCTCCACGACGCCGTCGCGCAGGCCCTTGGCGGCCGTGCCGAGCCGCAGCGTCACATCCAGCGCGTCCAGGTCGGAGTCGACCACCGAGGAGTCGGCGGCGCCGAGCAGCACGGCCTTGGACAGCGGCGGGCGGTCGTAGGGGCGATGGGCCTCCTCCCCGACGAGCGTGATGCGGCCGGCGAACCCGTGGGCCCGCAGGGCCTCGATGCTCCGAATACCGGCCAGGCCGGCTCCCACCACCACGACGTGATCCACGCCCTGACCATAGATTGCCTACGGGGGCACTCGCCAATGGAGATTGGGTAACAAATTGGGTAAGTACCGCGCACAGTATGTGAATGGCGTGTTGTGCGTTGCGGGTGCGGACCCGAGTAGGCTGATGCGGTAAGACGCGCGGGAGTCCGGCTGACCGGGCTGAGAGGAGAACTCTCCAGGTTCTCGACCGCTATGACACCTGATCCGGATAATGCCGGCGAAGGGAGCGCGGTGCCTGAATCCGCAGTTTCGGAAAGTGGTAAGAATACCGATTTCGACGTGGCCGTCATCGGGGCCGGTGTGGTCGGCCTCGCCATCGCCTGGCGGGCCGCCTTGCGGGGGCTGCGGGTGGTGGTCGTGGACCCGGATCCCGGGCGTGGCGCGACCTACGCCTCGGCGGGCATGCTGGCGCCGGTCAGCGAGGTCACCTTCACCGAGGAGCCGCTGTTACGGCTCGGTCTGGAGTCGCTGGCCCGGTGGCCGTCGTTCCGTACCGAACTGGAGGAGGCCAGCGGCCGGACCGTCGACTACCGCACGGACGGCACGCTGGAGATCGCCTACGACTCCGACGACCTGGCCCAGCTGGACGACCTGGCCGGCTTCGAGGAGACGCTGGGCCTGCGGGTCGAGCGCCTGACCGGCCGCGAATGCCGCAACCGCGAACCCATGCTGGCGCCGTCGGTGCGCGGCGGCCTGCTGGCCCGCGACGACGCCTGGGTGGACCCGCGCCTGCTCGCCCCCGCCCTGTGCGCGGCGCTGGCCCGGGCGCGCGCCACGTTCGTCCCGGAACCGGCGGTGAAAGTCCAGTCCGGTCTGGTACGGCTGGCCGAGGGCGCCGTCCGGGCCGAGCAGATCGTGGTCGCCGCCGGAGCCCGGTCCGCGGCGTTGCTGCCCGGCCTCCCGGTCCGCCCCATCAAGGGCCAGATCCTGCGCCTGCACGGCCCCCGCGGCTTCCTGTCCGGATGCGTGCGGGGCTGGGTGCACGGCGTGCCGGTCTACCTGGTGCCGCGCGAGAACGGCGAGATCACGCTCGGCGCGACCATGGAGGAGCAGGGCTTCGACCCGAGGGTCACCGCGGGCGGGGTCTACCAGCTGCTCAGGGACGCCCGCGACCTGGTGCCCGGCATCGCCGAGCTGGAGCTCGCCGAGACCAGGACGGGATTCCGGCCCGGCACCCCCGACAACCTGCCGCTGATCGGCGCCACCGGCCTGCCCGGCGTGTACGTGGCGACGGGGCACCACCGGGCGGGCGTGCTGCTCTCGCCCATCACGGCCGACGCGGTCGCCGCCCTGCTCACCGGCGCTCCCCCGCCGCCGAGCCTGGCCGCCTGCGACCCGGCCCGATTCGATCGAGGAAACAGATGCGAGTGACGATCAACGGCAGCGGTCACGAGCTGCCCGAGGGGGCTTCGGTGGCGCATGCCGTACTGGCGCTGACAGGGCAGACGCGGGGCGTGGCGGTGGCCGTCAACGACGAGGTGGTGCGGCGGGGGGCCTGGGACTCCACGGCGCTCGCCGAGGGGGACCGGATCGAAGTGCTGACGGCGGTGCAGGGAGGATGACGAGCGTGGATGACGATGTGCTGGTGCTGGGCGGCGAGAAGTTCGGGTCCCGGCTGATCATGGGCACCGGAGGCGCGCCGTCGCTGGAGGTGCTGGACCGGGCGCTGGTGGCGTCCGGGACCGAGCTGACCACGGTGGCCATGCGGCGGCTCGACCCGGCCGCCCAGGGGTCGGTGCTGGACGTGCTGCGGGCCAGGGACATCCGGGTGCTGCCGAACACGGCCGGGTGTTTCACGGCCGGGGAGGCGGTGCTGACCGCCCGGCTGGCCCGGGAGGCGCTCGGGACCGACTGGGTCAAGCTCGAGGTCGTCGCCGACGAGCGGACCCTGCTGCCGGACCCCATCGAGACCTTCGACGCCGCGGAACGGCTGGTCGCGGACGGGTTCACGGTGCTGCCGTACATCGGGGACGACCCGATTCTGGCGCGGCGGCTCGAGCAGGCCGGGTGCGCGGCGGTGATGCCGCTGGGCGCGCCGATCGGGTCCGGGCTCGGCGTGCGCAACCCGCACAACATCGAGCTGATCGTGGAGTCGGCCCAGGTGCCGGTGATCCTGGACGCCGGGATCGGCACCGCCAGCGACGCCGCGCTGGCGATGGAACTCGGCTGCGACGCCGTCCTGCTGGCCACCGCCGTGACCCGGGCCAGGCGTCCCGAGCTGATGGCCGCCGCCATGCGCGACGCGGTCAGCGCCGGCCGGCGCGCGCGCCTGGCGGGCCGCATCCCCCGCCGCCACTACGCTGAAGCGTCGTCGCCCGCGCGCGACCGGAGCGATCCAAAAAGCCAGTAAAGCTTTTTATGGGTCTCGGTTTGGGATTCCCACGCTCTGGGGGTGGCAAATCACCCGTAAACTCTGGGCCGTGGACACGACGCTAACCGACCCACTCGTAGGGCACACGCTCGACGGGCGTTATCGCGTCGAGTCCCGGATCGCCCGGGGGGGTATGGCCTCCGTTTACCTGGCTCTGGACATCCGGCTCGACCGCATGGTCGCCGTCAAGGTGATGCACCGCTCGCTGGCCGAGGACCCGCAGTTCGTGCGTCGGTTCATCGGCGAGGCGAAATCCGTCGCCTCACTGTCACACCCGAACGTGGTGCACGTCTTCGACCAGGGCACCGACGGGGACCACGTGTACCTGTCGATGGAGTACTTCCCGGGCAAGACGCTGCGCGACATCCTGCGGGAGCGCGGGCGGATCCCCGCCCGGGAGGCCCTGGAGATCATGATCCCGGTGCTGGCCGCCCTCGGCGCGGCCCACCAGGCCGGGCTGATCCACCGCGACGTCAAGCCGGAGAACGTGCTGCTGACCGAGGACGGCCGGGTCAAGGTCGTCGACTTCGGCCTGGCCCGCGCGATCGAGGCCAGCAACCAGACCAAGTCCGGCATCATGATCGGCACCATCGCGTACATGTCGCCCGAGCAGGTCATGGCGGGCGTCGCGGACGTGCGCGCCGACGTGTACGCGGCGGGCATCATGCTGTACGAGCTGCTGACCGGGCACCAGCCGTACGAGGGCGAGTCGCCCATGTCGGTCGCCTACCGGCACGTGCACGACACTGTGCGCGCCCCCTCGCAGCTGGCGCCGGAGACGCCTCCCGCGCTGGACGAGCTGGTGCTGTCCGCCACCGCCAAGGAGCCCGACCGGCGGCCCGCCGACGCGGCGGCCATGCTGGTCGCGGCCGTCGAGGCGCATCGCGGCCTGGCCCGCACCAGCGGCCAGCACACGGCCCCCGTCGGCCAGGCCCCGGTGCAGCACACGACCGTCCAGCCCAGCTTCGACCTGCCCGCCGCCGCGCCGCGCGCCAAGAAGAACTCGCGGCCGATCTGGTTCATCGCCGGGCTCGCCGTGGTGATGCTGGTCGGGATCGCCTTCAGCGGGTGGTATTTCTCGCAGGAGCGGACCCTGAAGGTCCCCAACCTGGTCAGCCAGAACGTGAAGCTGGCCGAGCAGCAGGCCCGCGGCCTCGGCTTCCAGGTCAAGATCGGCGAAGCCCGGTTCGACGGCAAGGTGGCCAAGGACATCGTCCTGGAGACCGAGCCGGCCGGCGGCCAGGAGGTCGACAAGGGCACGGTGCTGACCATCATCGCGTCGGCCGGTCCGGAGACCGTCCCGGTGCCGAAGACCGAGAACCTCAGCGAGGCCGACGCCCGGCTGAGGATCTCCGAAGCCGGTCTGACGGTCTCGCGCGTCCGCAAGACCGCCAGCGACAAGATCGCCCGTGGCCTGGTGGTCCGCTCGGACCCGGTCGTCGGCAAGCGCGTTCGCAAGGGTTCCTCGGTCATCCTGGTCGTCAGCGCCGGGCTCCTCGCGCCCGACGTGACCGGCATGATGCGCGACCAGGCCCAGCAGTTCCTGGCCAGCAAGGGCTACCCCACCGACTGCGTCAACGAGGTCACCGACGACGCCGCGCCCGGCACCGTGATCGCCCAGGACCCTGCCGGCGGCGCCGAGATGGAAGCCACCACCAAGATCTGCATGACCGTCTCCAAGGGCCCCGACACCCCGTTCTGGCCCTGGGAACGCGATCCGTCCATCGCCGCCCCCGACTTCGTCACCGTCCCGGATGTTCGCTTCAAGGACGTCAACGACGCCCGTAGGGAACTCCAGGCCGCGGGCTTCGACGTCCGCGTCCGCAAGGTCGTCGGCGGTCGCAGAGTGATCTCCCAGAACCCCGTGGGCCAGGTCCCGCAGGGGACGAGGATCACTCTCTGGCACTGAGGGGCGGGGCGCTCACCCCCGTCGGTGGATCGCCCGGTCCGACGGGGGTGGCGCTTCAGGGTTTCGTCAGTCGCGCAGGCCTGGCACGTCGATGACGATCACCTCGGTGTCGTCGGCGCGGCCCGGGATGCGCCCGTCGTTTCCGGGGAAGTTGTTGTCGTTGGCCACCACGACCCGATCGCCCGACAGCGGCAGCACCGATTCGACCGACTGCAGCGGGAAGGAGAACAGGTCCCCGACCCCGTACTCGCCCGGCCGGGCCGGCGTGGACACGCCCTTCGGGTCGGCGATCCGCAGCAGGTCCACGGCGGTGCGGCGGGGCAGCACGCCGTCCGGCCCCGCGGCGTCGAGGTCGGTCACGACCAGACGCTTGATCTGCGAGCTCGGGCCCATGTTGTTGTCCCGCTCGATCAGCAGCAGCCGCCGGCCGTCGAGCACCGACGCGTCGCCGACGAAGAGCCCCGGGTCGTCGACCCGGAAGGACCAGGTGCGACCGGTGTACGCACCGGCCCGGACGTCGAACTCGTAGACCACGCGCCGGCGCTGGTCGGGCTCGTTGGTCTTGGCGCCCTCCAGGATCGGGTACAGCGTCCAGCCGTCCTCGCTGGCGGCCATGGCCTCGAACCCTCGGCTGGCCGGCAGGGTGGGGTTTTCGCCCGGGGCCAGATCGGGCGACTGAGGCGACTTCGTGCCGTCCGGCAGCGGGATCGGCGCCCGCAGCACCTTGCCGGTCCGGTCGGTGTTGACCAGGTACGGCCCGAACTCCTCACCGATCCACAGGGTGCCGTTCGCGTCCCAGGCCAGCGACTCGATGTCGAAGTCGGCCCCGGTCAGCAGCCGGTCAGGGGTGTCCTGGTTCACGATCGGGAACGGCACCTTGCGGTCCGGGTCGCGGAAGCTGATGTGGCTGCGCACATCGATCTCGCCGGTCCGGTAGTCCGGCTCGATGACGTACGCCCGCAGCAGGAAGTCGGCCGAGTTGTTCTTCGCCCCGAACCCGTTGTCCGGCATGGCGAGCAGCCGGTTGGCGGACTTGGAGCCCCGGTTGGCCGGGATCACTGCGGAGAAGCCCGGGATCGGCTGGCCAGGGAACGGCGGGGTGATCCCGTTGACGGGGGTCGGCGCCAGCTGCGTTCCGGACACGGGGCCGGGCTGGTAGTCGGTCGCGGACAGCAACGCCCGGTCCCGCAACCGCGCCTCATCCGGGATCCGGACGCTCAGCTCGTATACCCGGGTGATCTGCGTCGCGCTGTTGTTGTCGTCGGAGATCAGGTAGAGGATGCGGGTGTCGTCCTCCAGCCGGTCGCCGAGCGCCATGCCCTCGATGTTGTCCAGCAACGGGTTCGGCTGGGGCTGCTTGGCGGTCGCCCCGGACGGCGGGCAGTCGACGAGGTCGGCCAGCAGGCGCTTGCCGAGCCAGGCGCGCGGGTCGGTCAGGGTGGCCAGCGAGGCGACGCCGGAGACGTCCGGCACGCCGGTGGCGGAGACCCGGTAAATCCGCACGGTGTTGCCCACGCCCGCGGTGAAGCCGCGCTCCAGCGCCAGCAGCTGGTCGCCGCCGAGCGCCACCAGTTCGACCAGCCCGAGGCCGGGGTCGGTGCGGTAGGCGTACTGGGCGGCCGGGGTGTAGGTGCCACCGGAGTGGCCCTCATACCGCAGGATCCGCTGCCGGCCTGAGCCCGCCGCGTCGCGGCCGTCCGCGGACAGCGGCCCTTCCATGCCGGCGTACAGCACGCTGCCGTCAGACGTGGCGGTGAGCGATTCGAAGGTCTGGTTGACCTGCGCCTCGCCTGCTGGGGTGACCCGGAACCTGGCCGGCACGTCGAAGGAGGCGACCTGCCGGCCGTCGGAGAGCCGGAACCGCCGGATCGACGGCTCGGTCTCGGAGCTGGCCAGGACGGTCTTGCCGTAGGGCTCGACGATGAGTCCCTCGCCGTCGAAGTCGGCGCCGGTGTACGGAACGCCGTCCGGCCGCCGCAGCGTCGTCATGTCGCGGACCTCGGCCGAGAGGGGCTTCTTCCCGGGGGTGAGGGCGATCTCGTACAGGCGGGCGGGGACGGTGCCGGTGTTGTCCACGAGGGCCAGGGCGCGGTCATCGCGGAGCAGCGCGAAAGCGGACAAGCCCCCGACGGGGGTTCCCTCGAACGTGGTCTTGTCCAGGCTGTCGGTGAAGCCGCGCAGGGCCACGTCGGCCGAGCAGGGGGCGCCGAGATCGGGTTTGGAATCGTGTGATGTCGTCGCGCCGGCTGCGGGGACGGTCACGCCGAGCATGACGATGACCGCCGCGGCCGCGAGGGCCGGTGCGGGCCATCTTGTGCTGAGCACAAGTACCTCCGAAATTTGTCAGTGCGGGTGAAGCAACCGCTCCGACTGAGCGAAGTCCCCGCAGCCCGCCAACGCAGAACCAGACATCAAACGCATCATGAATATCTGCGATCCCATGCGCCTACATGCTCGCTATTCCGTGGCATTGGGTTGATCGTGCGGGCGCGCACGACCAGCTCGCTGTGTTGCCGGCACGCGATCCCCGCCGCGCACGTCGCCCTACCGTCCGGCGTGGGCCGCCTGCTGGAGGCGGGCGCGCACGATCAGCGTGGCTGGAAACCGAGGTAACGACCCTCACCCGCATCTGGCTGGGCGACATGAGTGGCAGCGCTGCGCGGCAAAACGCTGAGCCTGACCGGTGGCTCCCGGGCACTATCGCGGGGGCTGGACGTCAGCCCGTTCGCGGCCGCCGAGCGGGTGTCATTGCCCCGGTGAAACCCTTGCGTCGAATTCGCCGTGCTTTACGCCACCGAGGAATGCGTGCCATTCGGCGGGGGTGAAGGTGAGAGCGGGGCCGTGGGGGTTCTTGCTGTCGCGAACGGCGACGATTCCCGGGATGTTGACGGCGACCTCGACGCACTCTCCGCCGTTGTCGGCGCTGCGGGAACTCTTCTTCCACACGGCCTTGGAGAGATCCACGCTGATCACATCCTTTGTTTCCATTGATCCCGTGCTTCCTTGATCATGCCGAGCGACTGCGTGGACGGGCACACGTCTGCTCGTATCCTGTCATATCGATTCCACATCATGGAGACGAACTCGTGCTCCGCTGACACCTCGCCACGACCTGCCGATTCGACCGATGCAACGGTCGGAGTGTTCACCGATTCGGCGATGCTGAAGGCCGATGCCCAGCCCGCCGTACAGGGGGCTTCGGGGGCCAGGATCTGGATCAGGATGTTCTGGCGGGTGGCCAGAGACGTCAGGCGGTCGAGTTGTTCGTACATGACCTCGGGGCTTCCGATGAGGCGGCGCAGCACGCCCTCGTCCATGAGTGCCCACACCGAGGGGGGTTTCTCCCTTTCCAGGATCAGCTGGCGGCGCAGGCGGGCGCTGACGCCGTCTTCGACCTCTTGTTCCGATGTGGCCAGGGCGCCTTGGAAGACCGCCCGCGCGTACGCCTCGGTCTGGAACAGGCCGGGAACCAGCAGCGGATTCCAGCTGCGCAGGACTCGCGCGCCAGGCTCGATCTGTTCCGCCCAGCGGACGTACCATTCCGGTCCCGTGGGGGACGTGATGTTCCGGCACAGCTGGCTGAAGAGATTGCCCGTGCCGAATATCTGATCGCATCGGGCGGCGAAGTCGGGTTTGGGATTCCGGTCGCCGATCTCGATGTGCGCCACCAGTGAGGACGAGCATTCCAGGCGCTTGCCGAGGCGTGCCTGGGTCAGGCCCGCTTCTCTGCGGACGCGCGAGAGTTCCCTGCCGAATCGCTGAGCCGGCGTAAGACGCGGACCGAGATCATTTTCCATGTACGCCCCTGCTTTCACGCTCACCGCGTACTGACAAATTCTGACGGTTATTGACACCCAGCCCCATTCGACTGGGCTTATTCGTGACACCTTTGTGTGAGGTGTTCGCCTACTAATAAAGCGCGTCTTTGGCCAATCTGGAACCCCTCGGAATTATTTTGCCAATGCGGATATGACAGCAATCCGACAAATGCACCAGATGATCGGGTCGGACATGACGTGACGTCACATGCGGCCCGGAGTTCGGAGAGAGGACCATGGGCGTGTCAGTCGCTTTGTCGCGGAGCGTGCTGTGGTACGCGGATCTGCCTGGCGTGGCGGAGTCGGTTCCGCTGGCCCGGCGATACGTCCGGGACGTGCTGGTGAGCGCGGGGTGCACCCGGATCGATGACGCGTTGCTGCTGACATCGGAATTACTGGGGAACGCGATCCGGCATTCGGATTCGGGGCGTGAACCGGGCGACTCGGTGTCCGTGGTGGTCTGCCGGGAGGCGGGGGTCGTCCGGGTGGAGGTGATCGATCAGGGGTCGTCCAGCAGTAAGCCCGAGGTCGTGGTCGATCCCGATGGGGAGGGTTGCGCGCTGGTGAGTCGAATCGCCTCAATGTGGGGCTGGCATGAGGGGGCGACGGGCCAGGTCGTGTGGTTTCAGCTCGCGGAAACGTGTTGCTGAAAGTCGTACTCGCTCAAGAAGGGAAAGAGAGATGACGGATACGCGGACCGAATTCGAGCGACGTCGTGCGGCGCAGATGATTTCGCCCGACGCGCGCGCGGCCGAAGCGCCGGATTCCCGTGCGTTGCGGGTCGTCCCGTCCGGCAAGACCGGCGGCCCCAGCGGAGCCCTCCTCGCCATGCGCCGACGGGAGATCATCGACATCCTGGCGACGCGGATCGCCAGCGGCGAACTACGCGAGGGCGCGCGCATGCCCAGCGTTCAGCAGTTGATGATCGCCTATGCCATTCCCCGGAGCACCGCCGTACGGATCCAGCGCGAGCTCCGGAATCGGCGAATGATACGCAATGTGCCTGGTGTCGGGTTCGTTGTCGGTGTTCCCGCGGCGCCGGTTCTGCCGCCGCGTGTGCCGGTGCAGGATCAGATCACCCAGATCGCGACGGAGTTGGCCGAGATGATCCGTACCGGGAAAATCGCCGCCCACGAGCGGGTCACCACCCAGCGCCGTCTGATGACCGAACACGGCATCTCCAAAGCGACCGCCTGGGGCATTCTCACCCGCCTCACCGCCAAGGGCTGGGCCTACGAGATCCCGTACGTGGGCACGCTGGCGTCACCCCGCCATTTATGGCCACCCAAAGGCACCTCGATGGCCCTGGCCCCGGCACCGGCCAGCCATGTCCGCGAGTCCCGCCGTACGACGACCAGCCAACCCTCTTCGCGGTGAGCGTGACCTGACAGTCTCGTGGCTGATCACCACGGTGCTGGCGCGGAGATTGTTCTCGATCATCTCCAGCTCTCTGCTTCGCGAGTTCCCAATCGCTCATTCTTCCGCGATTGCCGAGTTCACTGCGGCGCATACGACAGCGAGTTCTCTGGGAGCGGCTTAACGAACAGATGACGTGGGGATGTGACGGAAAGTGATGGGAGGATGATAGCAAGGGCATGCCATTGGCTGGGGCTTACCACATGGTGACGCAGCCGATAACGTGCTCCTCCACAGGAATCCGAGATGGCGGCAGAATACGGGCGGGATGGACGTCTTCAAGGTTCATGAGCAGCTGATCGCTGACTATGCGGCGTTCACGTCGGGCTTCACGGAGATCGAGGACGAGCGGATCAAGGAACATGTCCGGAAGCGGCTGTCCGAGGGAGAGCAGTGGCCGGACCCGTACCTGTCGCTCAACCCGAACTTCGCACCGGGCGGCTCGATCAGTGAGCTCGTCAAGCTCGACCTGCTCGTCGACGAGTGCGAGCGTATCTTCCGTGTCGGTAAAGACGAGCAATCTGATGGCCAGGTCCTCAACCTGCATCAACACCAGCGCGAAGCCGTGGAGATCGCCTTGACTGGCGCAAGTTACGTGCTCACCACGGGCACCGGATCCGGTAAGAGCCTCAGCTATATCGTGCCGATCGTGGACTGGGTGCTCCGCGAGAAGCGGGCCGGCACGTACCAGCCAGGCGTGAAAGCGATCATCGTGTACCCGATGAACGCCTTGGCCAACAGTCAGGTGCATGAGCTGGACAAGTTCCTGAGGCTCGGCTACGGCCCGGGCCGGGAACCGGTCACGTTCCGCCGCTACACCGGCCAGGAAAAAGGGCACGAGCGCCAGCAGATCCTCGCCAATCCACCGGACATCTTGCTCACCAACTACGTGATGCTTGACCTGGTTCTCACTCGGCCCGGTGAACGCGACAACCTCATCACCGCCGCGCGTGGTCTCCGCTGGCTCGTCCTCGACGAATTGCACACCTACCGCGGCCGCCAGGGTGCGGATGTCGCCATGCTGGTCCGCCGCGTCCGGGATGCCTGCGACGCGACCGACATCCAGTGCGTTGGCACGTCAGCCACGATGACGACGGAGGGCGATGAGCGACATCGTCGCACGAAGGTCGCCGAGACCGCGGGCCGTCTGTTCGGGGTACCGGTCGCGCGGGCGCATGTCATCGGGGAGACTTTGGAGCGTGCCACCACGGCGGATCCAGACAGGGTGACGGCGCTCAAGGTTCCCGATGCGGACTACGCGAGTTTCGTCGCCGACCCGCTGCCCGCGTGGGTGGAGTCACAGTTCGGCGTGGTCACCGATCCCACCACTGGCAAGCTCATCAGGCCGCCCCGGCCCAGAACCGTCCGGGAAGCGGCCGACGATCTCGCCAGCTTGATCGGGCACGCGTCGGAGGAATGCGCCGTCGCGATCCAGGAAACGCTCAAGCGCGGAGCGGCCATCAAGAACCCCCGCACGCGGCGGCCAGTATTCGCGTTCCGGCTGCATCAGTTTCTCTCCAAAGGCGACGACGTCTACCTCAGCATCGAGCCGGAGAATGTCCGCTACATCACCAGCCGCTACCAGACCGTCGTTCCAGAACAAGGCAAAGAAGACCACATCCTGGTGCCGGCGTCATTCTGCCGGGAGTGCGGCCAGGAATACCTGACTGTGCGGCGCCTGGACGACAATGGGACCACCCGCTTCACCTCGCGTAGGGACAATGACCTGAGCGGCGAGGAGTTGAACGGCTACCTCTACATCTCGGCCGACTTCCCCTGGCCGGACAGTACGAAGATCGCCATTAACGACCAGCGCGTGCCCGAGTCCTGGTTGGAGACCCTGACCGACGGCTCGCCGAGCGTGATCCCGGCGCGGCGCAAGTACCTGCCCGAGGTGGTACATGTCGCCCCCAACGGCTATCTCACCGACGATGGCGTCCCGGCCGCGTACATCGCCGCACCGTTCACGTTCTGCCTGGCCTGCCGTACGTCGTATGAGCAAGTGCGCGGCAGCGACTTCGCCAAGCTGGGATCCCTCGCCGTGGAGGGCCGGAGCTCCGCCACCAGTGTGATCAGCTCGACAATCGTCCGTGGCCTGCGCGAGCACGACCCCGTTCTCGACAAGGAACAGCGAAAGCTACTGGCGTTCACCGACAACCGGCAGGATGCCAGCCTTCAAGCGGGCCACTTCAATGACTTCGTGCAGGTCGTTCAACTCCGTGGCGCCCTCTACCGGGCATTGAGGACCGCGCCGGACGGCTTGACCTACGAGGTGATCGCTCAGCGGGTCACCGAAGCGCTGAACCTGGAATTCGGTGACTTCGCGGATAAGCCCGAGGCCCGGTTCACCGCGGAACGCAACACGTGGAAGGCGCTCCGGCAGTTGATCAACTATCGGCTGTACCTGGATTTGGAGCGTGGCTGGCGCATCACCATGCCCAACCTTGAGCAGACCGGACTACTCAAGGTCGACTACCTCGACCTGCCGGATATCGCCGCCGCCCAGGATCTGTGGGACAACGCGCACTACGCCCTGCGCGACGACCGGCCCGAGCTTCGCGAAGAGCTGCTGCGCACGCTGCTCGACGAGCTTCGCAGGGTCTTGGCGATCGACGCGGACTGTCTGACCGAGCCCGGGTTCATGCAGATCAAGGAGGAGAGCCGGCACTACCTCAAAGATCCGTGGGCGATGGAGCAGACAGAGAACGTCGTCTACGCCGCAGTCGCGTATCCGCGTGCCGGCCGTCAAGGTGGGCTGCGGTCGACTCGTGACCTGCATCTCACGGGTTTCGGCGCCTACGGTAAGTACCTGCTGCGCGAGCATGAGGGTCTGTCCCGTGACGACGCGCACGCGATGATCCGGGACATGCTGGCGATCACCGAACGTTGCGGCGTCCTCACCAAGGAACGGGACGGCTACCAGCTCAAGGCGTCATCGGTCATCTGGCGCCTCGGCGACGGCAGATCGGGATCCGAGGACCGCATTCGCAAGCACGTAGCCGCCGACAAGGGCCCTCGGATCAACCCGTTCTTCCAGCGCCTCTACATGGAGAAGGCGGCCAACCTGGCGGGACTTCAGGCGCGGGAGCATACCGCGCAGGTCATGAATGAGCTGCGAGCTTTCCGTGAGGATCAGTTTCGCGCCGGCGACCTGCAGGTGCTGTATTGCTCGCCGACGATGGAGTTGGGCATCGACATCGCCAGCCTCAACGCGGTGGGGATGCGCAACGTTCCGCCCACCCCCGCCAACTACGCGCAGCGTGCGGGCCGTGCGGGCCGATCGGGGCAACCCGCGCTGGTGGTCACCTACTGTGCAACCGGCAACGCCCATGATCAGTACTACTTCCGCAACCGAGATCAGATGGTCGCCGGATCAGTGACCGCGCCCAGGCTGGACCTCACCAACGAAGACCTGATCCGTTCACACGTGCATGCCCTCTGGCTGGCTGAGACTGGGCTACCGCTCAAAACCTCGGTCAGCGGCATCCTCGGCATCGACCGTCCTGGCTTCCCGCTTCTCCCCGCGGTCGGCGCTGCAGTCGCCAGTGAGCAGGCGCGCGACCGTGCCGGTGATCGAGCCCGTGCGGTGCTGGCAGAACTGGCCGGTGAGCTGCAGGTCACCTCGTGGTGGCATGACGAGTGGGCAGAACGGACCGTCCAGGACGCGCATAAAGAGTTCGACGCCGCATTCGACCGCTGGCGCGAGCTCTACCGCACGGCCCTGGCCGAGCGGGAGGAACAGCATCGGATCATCGGCGACCACTCCACGAGCAAGCGGGATCGAGAAATAGCGACCGCCCGCCGCCGGGAGGCCGAGAACCAGCTCAAGCTGCTGCGGAACGAGGATTCCGAGGACTTCCAGACCGACTTCTACTCCTACCGGTACCTCGCGTCGGAAGGGTTCCTGCCCGGCTACTCCTTCCCTCGGCTTCCGCTGCGCGCCTATATCGCGGCTCGCAAAGGCAAGAACACGGAGGTCGAGTTCATCCACCGGCCGCGATTCATCGCGATCCGCGAGTTCGGCCCCGACGCGCTCATCTACCACGAGGGCTCCCGATACCAGGTCAAGGAAGTTCAGCTCGCGCCGAACGAGCAAGGCGGCGGCGGGCTGGACACCAAATCGGCGAGGCGCTGCGAATGTTGCGGCTACCTGCACGACTCGGTGGTCGGCATCGACGTATGCGAGTCATGCGAAGGGAGGCTCGGCAAGAGCATGCACCGGCTGTTGCGGCTGCAGACGGTGAAGACGGTTCGTCGCGACCGGATCTCTTCTGACGAGGAGGAGCGCCGTCGCGCCGGCTACGACCTGATCACCTCCTACCGCTTCAACGACCACGGCGTGCGGCCTGGCCGCCTCGACGCCACCGCCATCAATCAAGGTCCAGTCCTTGAGCTGCGCTACGGCGACACCGCCACGGTACGGGTCACCAACATGGGGCGCAGACGACACGCTGGTGACGGCTTCTGGATCAACGTGCAGACCGGCCGGTGGCTGTCGGAGAAGGACGCGCTGACCCCTGACCCCAACCCAATCGACGACGCGAGTCGCGTGGCGGCGAAACAACAAGTCATCCCGTACGTCGAAGACCGCCGCAACATCTTGGTGACTCGGATGGTGGTGTCCTTGAGCGAGGATGCGGCGACCAGCTTCATGTACGCGCTGGAGCGCGGCATCGAAGCCGAGTTCCAGTTGGAGGACACCGAGCTCACCAGCGAACTGCTCCCCGACGAGGCACACCGAGGCAGAGCGCTCTATATCGAAAGCTCCGAGGGAGGGGCCGGTGTGCTGCGGCGCCTGGTGATGGAGGACGACGCCCTCGCCAAGGCGGCCAGAAGAGCTTTGGAGATTGCTCATTTCGACCCCGGCACAGGACAGGACATGGGGGGTGCGATTAACGGCGAACGTTGCGCCAGGGCCTGCTACGACTGCCTCCTGTCGTTCGGCAATCAGCAATACCATGAACAGATCGACCGCCATCTCGCCCGCGACCTGCTGATGGCGCTTGCCAATGCACGGGTTCCGGAACCCCCCGCAGCGGGCCTGCCTCACGCTTGGGAGCCGATCCGGGTCGAGGCTGAACGCGAAGACCCCCTGCACACGTTCGTCTGCTGGCTAGAGGAATGGGAGTACCGCGCACCCGACGCCCTCAACCCCGATCTCGGCGGGGCCAGGCCGGAGATGGTCTACAACACACCGAACGGGCAGGTCATCGTGTTCGTGGACGGCCCCGACAACGCGGACGCCCCCGGCCGAGACGAGGATGCCGAGGACGAACTGCGCGATCTTGGCTGGATTGTCGTACGTGTCCCCTACGGTGGGGACTACTCGAAAATTGTGAAGAAATACCCGAGTGTTTTCGGAATCAGCCGCAGGGAGTCGCGTTGACCGCCGTCTACAGTCCCGGATCGCTCGTCAGCGCGCGTAACCGCGACTGGGTGGTGCTCCCCGGCTCCACCGAGAGGTTCCTGATCGCTCGCCCGCTTGGGGGCGGCGACGACGAGATCGCGGGCATCCTGACCGAGATCGAGCACGTCGTCCAGGCAACCTTCGCCCCGCCACAAGCGGACGATGCCGGTAACTCCGTCAGCGCCGGTCTGTTGCGTACGGCGCTGCAGGTGGGGTTCCGCGCGACCGCCGGGCCGTTCCGCTCACTGGCGGGACTCGCGGTCGAGCCGAGGCCCTACCAGCTGGTGCCGCTGCTGATGGCGCTGCGGCAGGAGACCGTACGGCTGCTGATCGCCGACGATGTCGGTGTCGGCAAGACCATCGAGGCGGGGCTGATCGCGGCGGAGTTGCTCGCCCAGGGCAGCGCCACCGGCCTGACCGTGCTGTGTAGCCCAGCGCTAGCCGAGCAGTGGCAGGAGGAGCTGGCCGCCAAGTTCCGGATCGACGCCGAGCTGGTGCTGCCGAGCACGGTCAAGAGCCTGCAGAAGAACTTGATCGGCGACGACCAGTCGATCTTCGACTTCTTCAAGTACACGGTGGTGTCCACCGACTTCATCAAGTCGCCGACCCGCATGAAGGAGTTCGTCACGTCCTGCCGCGATCTGGTGATCGTGGATGAGGCGCACACCTGTGTGGCCGACGGTTCCGCCAGTGGCGGCCGGACGCTCAGGTACAACTTGGTCCGGGGACTGGCGGCCAAGAGGGATCGGCATCTGCTGCTGGTCACCGCGACCCCGCACAGCGGCAAGGACGAGGGTTTCCGCAACTTGATCGGTCTAATCGACCCCGCCCTGCGCGATCTGAACCTCGATGACGCCAAGGGCCGTGACCAGCTCGCCAAGCACATGGTTCAGCGTCGCCGTGGCGACATCAGGAAGTATCTGGACGAGGACACCAAGTTCCCGTCCGACCGTGAGACCCACGAAGAGCGTTACTACCTGACCGACGACTACCGCAAGCTGCTCCGCCAAGTGCTCACCTACGCCCGGGAGACCGTCCGTGACGCCGCCAGGGGCGAACATCGCCAGCGAGTCCGCTACTGGGCGGTGCTGGCGCTGCTGCGAGGTCTGGCATCCTCGCCGGCCGCCGCCGCGGCGACCTTGCGTAAACGCGCCAACGGGGTGGGGAGCGAGACCCCGGAGGAGGCCGACCGGATCGGCCGGGCGACCGTGCTGGACCTGGCCGACGACGAAGCCGTCGAGTCAGTTGACGTGATCCCCGGTGCCGACGACCTGGACGAGGACGACCAGCGGGAACGGGCTCGGCTGCTGCGGTTCGCCAGAGCGGCGCAGGACCTGACGGGCGAGGGTGACGCCAAACTGGAGAAGGTCGGCGACGTCGTGGAGGGGCTGCTGGCCGACGGCTTCGACCCGATCGTCTTCTGCCGGTTCATCGACACCGCCGAATACGTGGCCGAGCATCTGCGCAAACGACTCGGCGGTGCCGCCGAGGTCGGGTGCGTCACCGGCACGCTGCCGCCCAGCGAGCGCGAGGCTCGCATAGACGAACTGCGGGCGATCGAGGGCCGTCACGTGCTGGTCGCCACCGACTGCCTGTCCGAGGGCGTCAACCTGCAGGACGCGTTCCAGGCCGTGGTCCACTATGACCTCGCCTGGAATCCCACCCGCCATGAGCAACGTGAAGGACGTGTGGACCGATTCGGTCAGCCCGCTGACATCGTGCGCGCGGTGACCGTCATCGGCGCGGACAACGTGATCGACGAGATCGTCATGCGCGTGCTGATCCGGAAGCACGAAGAGATCAGAAAGAGCCTGGGTGTCAGTGTCCCGGTGCCGAACTTCTCCAATCAGCTCGTCGAAGCGTTGATGGAGGAGTTGATGACATCCAGCACCCAAACCTGGCAGCAGCTCCCACTGGACGGCTTCGCCGCGACCGACCTCCACGCCGAATGGGATAGCTCGGCGGCCAAGGAGCGCCAGTCGCGCACCAAGTTCGCCCAGGTCGGCATCAAGCCGGACGAGGTGGCACGCGAACTCGCGGAGATCCGGGCCAGTCTCGGCTCGCCGGGCGAGATCGAGGAGTTCGTCCGCGAGGCACTGGATGCCCTTGGTTCGTCGCTTACCGACCAGGAGCACGGGTTCACCGCGGTCACCGCGACGCTGCCCAGCGGACTGCGTGACGCGCTGCCACCCGGGCAGGCGCGACCGCTGCCCTTCCACCGCGATTTGCCGGTGCCGCGTCGGCACGCCCACCTCGACCGGACTGACGTGAGCGTCGCGGCGATCGCCCGCTATGTGCTCGACAGCGCGCTCGATCCGAAGACCCCGGGCCCACGTCCCGCAAGGCGATGCGGCGTCATGCGGACGGGCGCGGTGCGGCGACGCACGACTCTGCTGCTCGCCCGGTTCCGGATGCACCTGGAACTCCCTGGGCGGGACGGCAAACGCCCCTTGGTAGCCGAAGAGGCCCGCGTGCTGGCGTTCCGCGGCAAACCAGACGCCCCGGACTGGCTCGCGCCCGAAGAGATCGAGGAGCTGCTCCATGCCGAGCCCAGCGGCAACCTCGCCCCTGACCTCGCCCGCGACGACCTCGCCCGCCTCCTCGCCACCCATGACGGCGGCGAGCCCGCGTTGATGGCGCGGCTCCGCCCCGCACTGGACGCGGAGGCCGACGCCATGGCCGAGCGGCTTCGCGAATCTCACACCCGGGTCCGGGAAGCCGCACGGCAGAGCGGGATCAGCAAGATCGCTGTCGCGGCGAACAAACCCGCCGACCTGCTCGGCGTCTATGTCTACCTCCCGGCCGCCCCCGGAGCCGCACGATGAGTCGCCTGCCGTTCCCTTCTCTTCGTACGGCCGGTGGCCTGCTCACCGCCGACCTGTTCAATCGCATCCTGGAAACCCGCTCGGGCGAGACCGCTCTGGCGGGCCGCGAGCCCGAAGCCTACGGGCTGCTTCCGCATGAGAATGTCCGGGAGGCCGCCGCCCGCGCCTTCGACTACCTCAAGGGCGCCTGGACTGCATTCACCAAGGAGCGGGAGAAAGCCATCCAGGAGGGGCGGAGCCCACGCGCACGAGATCGATGGCTGATCCCGCTCATGCGCCAGCTCGACTACGGCATCCTGCAGCCGTCGGGCGGCATCACGGTCGGCGACGCCATCTACCGGGTCAGCCACCGCTGGGAACAGGTGCCGATCCACTTCGTGGGATGGAATGTCGACCTCGATCACCGTACCCCTGGGGTGACCGCGCAGGCGCCGCAGTCGATGGTGCAGGAACTGCTCAACCGGAGTGACGACCATCTGTGGGCGATCCTGTCCAACGGTGGCAAGCTCCGGCTGTTGCGGGACTCCCGGTCGCTGGCTGGATCCGCCTTCATCGAGTTCGATCTGGAGCTGATCTTCGAGGAGGATCTGTTCTCCGACTTCGTGCTGCTGTTCCGGCTGATCCAGGCGACCCGGCTGGCTGTTCCGGACCGGTCGAAACCGGCAGACTGCTGGCTTGAGCTGTGGCGGGCAGAAGCCGCCCAGGTCGGTGAGCGCGCGCTGAACCGGCTTCGCAAAGGCGTCGAACAAGCGATCAACACATTGGGGACGGGTTTCCTGCGGCACCCGGCCAACGACCGGCTCCGCAAGCACCTGGAAGGCCGCAGTACCCTCGGCGACCTGTTCTCCGACAATCCTGCCGACACGAACGCCTTGAGCACGCGGCACCGTTTGAGCAAGGAGGACTACAACCGGGCGATCCTCAGGCTGGTCTACCGGCTGCTGTTCTGGTTCGTGGCCGAGGACCGTGACGTGCTGCTGATCCCGCTGCCCGACGATCCGGCGCGGCGGAAGGAAATCCTCGCGGCTCGCGATCGCTACGGGAGCTACTTCTCCACGCAACGTCTGCGGGATCGCGCGATCCGTGGCGGCGCCGACCATCATGACGACCTCTGGGACGCCGTGCAGCTGGTCATGCGCGGACTCGGTGAGCGAGGGGGACGCCCTGAGCTGGCCATCCCGGGACTGGGTGGCCTGTTCGAGCGAGTCACCGAACTGCCGGACGGCACCCCGGTCACGCCCAGCCGTCCTGATGAGCTCGACGCGCCGCTGGAGGGCATGCGGATCGACAACGCTCACCTGCTGACGGCCATCCGCCACCTCGCGATCGTCGACTCCGAATTCCAGCGGCGCCCGGTCAACTTCCGCGAGCTCGGCTCCGAGGAACTGGGCAGCGTGTACGAGTGGCTGCTGGAGTTCCACGTTGACCTCGACACCGCCGCCAGGACGTTCACATTGCGCCAAGCGGCGGGCAGCTCCCGCAAGACCACCGGCTCCTACTACACCCCGTCGTCTCTGACCGAGGCGCTGCTCGACACCGCCCTCGACCCGGTGTTGGACGATGCCACGCGACGCGCGGACACCGTCGAAGGCAAGGTCGAGGCACTGCTGAACGTCACGGTCTGCGACCCGGCTTGCGGCTCCGGCCACTTCCTCGTCGCCGCGGCCAGGCGCATCGCCCGGCGCGTCGCCCAGATCCGCTCCGGCGAGGACGAGCCTTCTCCCCGTCTGGTACGGCATGCCATGCGAGAGGTCGTCTCCCGGTGCGTCTACGGTGTGGACCTCAACGAGATGGCCGCGGAGCTGGCCAAGGTGTCGCTCTGGATCGAGTCGGTCGAACCTGGCAAGCCCTTGGCGTTCCTCGATACCAACATCCGGGTCGGCAACGCCCTGCTGGGCACGACCCCGGCGCTGATCGACCGTGGCATTCCGAAGGACGCCTTCAAGGCCATCGAGGGCGACGACAAGAAGGTCGCCGCGGCGGTCGCCAAGGAGAGCGAGGCCGAAAGGCATCGCTCAGCCAGCGGCCTGTTCGCCGAGACGTTGTTCGACGAAACGGCGCTGGGCCAGTCGAACGCCCGTCTCGGCACGCACACGCGGGAGATCGTCACCGCGCTGGCCGACGATCTGACCGGAGCGGCCGTGCAGCGGCGCAGGCTCCGCTCAATCGATGCCGAGCGCCTGCCCGCCAAGCGGGTCGCGGACGCCTGGTGCGCCGCCTTCGTGCAGGAGCTCACACTTGAGACGCGACTGTCCGCGATCACACAGGCGACGCTGGACTGGATCGGTGGCGAGGGCTTCGACACCCACAAGCAGAAGATCGCCGACAGTGTGGCGGATCTGGCCCAGAAATATCGGTTCTTTCACTGGCACGTGGAGTTCCCCCACCTGTTCCGGGTGACCGAGGACGGCGAAGCAGACCCGCAGACCGGCTGGGACGGCGGCTTCAGCTGCGTTATCGGCAACCCGCCGTGGGAAAGGGTGAAGATCCAGGAGAAGGAATTCTTCGCCTCCCGCGACGAGGACATCGCGAAAGCCAAGAACGCCGCCGCACGGAAGCGTGCGATCGCGGCTCTGGCGACCAGCGAGGAGGAAGCGGACCGGGACCTGTTCGCGGAGTTCGCGAGTGAGCTGCGACAGGCCGATGGCCAGACCCTGCTCCTGCGCGACTCCGGTTTCCGTAACAACCGTGGCCTGTTCAAGGGCGTCGGGCACGGAGACGTCCGCTTTGCCTATTCAGCTTCACTGGCTCACGTGGTGGCGTGGCTGAAGCCGAGTTCGCGTTTGATCTCGGTCTACCAAACGAGATCAAGGATCCCGCGGTGGTCTACACACTCTCGCCCTCAGATATCAGCCTGGTGAATCCCAACACCGGCAACTGCCCCACCTTCAAGAGCCCACGTGACGCTCGCATTACCCTCGGCATATACCGCCGCGTCCCCGTCCTCTGGCGGGAGTCCCCCGAGCGCAACCTCTGGGACCTGTCGTTCCTCGCTATGCTGCATATGGCCAACGACTCAGGACTCTTTCGGCCCAGCGCAGCCGACGGCGAAACTCTGCAGGACATGCTCGACGACGGCTGGGAGTTCGACGGCAACGTCCTCATCCGCGACGGTGAACGACTGCTCCCGCTATACGAAGGTAAAATGCTCTGGCACTTCGACCATCGATTCGCCGACTATCGAGACCGCGCGCACGATCGAGTGGACTACGTCTTGCCACGCACGTCAGGCAAGCAGAAGACGAATCCCCAATTTGCTGTTCTCCCGCAGTACTGGATTCCGGAGAAAGAGGTGTCGGCTCGGCTCCGCCCCGCCGAGGGGTCACGCGGTAACCGCCGTGTCCGCCAGTGGGACCGTGGCTGGCTACTTGGCTGGCGCGACATCTGCCGCAGCTCCGACACCCGCACCGTGATCAGCTTTGTGCTCCCACGCGCCGCCATCGGGCACACGTCGCCCCTGATGCTCACGGATTCTGCGACGGTAATCAGTCTCTGCGCGAACCTCTGCTCGTTCGTGCTGGATTTTGTAGCGCGGCAGAAGATGGCCGGAACCCACCTGACATACAGCTACCTCAATCAGCTTCCGAGGTGGCGTGCGCTGAGATCCTCGGCGAAACGCCGGGCGGTAGGGCCGACCCATACGGCACGGCGGGTGAACCGGCGGTGCGGCAGGTCGAGTGCGGTCTCGAGGACGGCGACCCGGGTTCTCATCTCCGCTAGAGTCCGCTCCAAAATCTGGCGCCGCGGATTGGGAACCAGTTGGTCCACGGGCTGACTCATACGTCCCTCTGCTCATTGGGGCACGCCAGGTCTTTCAGTTCGCCATTATGTAAGCTGACCGGCTCTCTGGGAGACTTCATGGCGTTTTTGATACGGCTTGGCGTCACGATTTGCGCGCTGGTTCTCCTGGGGGCCGGGTGTGCGGAACCCGAGCCCACCGCCACCGACGCGGGCCAGGCGCTCAAGCTCCACATCACCGAGCTGATGAAGGAAGTCCATGCCCTGAACGTTCAGATCACCGATCCAGGCGGACGTGATCTTCCCTGTGGCGAGGGCAGGGCGAAACAATCCTTCGCGGCGACCGGCGCGGATTCCGTGCCCCACATGACTGCGGACGGGCTGAACACCGTTCTGGTGGCCGTTCTTTCACGCGTCGCGCCTTATCGGATTGTGGAGGATCGAGGTAACGCTCCCATCCGCCTCGCCAGCGAGGAATTCAGAACAGCCCTCGTTCTAGAGTCAACAGGGGACGGGCAATACAAGGTGAGAGGGGAAACCGAGTGCCTACCCGCCCGATAACTCACCTATCGTAAGCACCCGCCCGCAGCATACCCCTGGTCTGGCTGCCCTCGAACCAGCCCGCCATGACCTCGGACAGGTTGCCCACCGAGAGCCTGTCGGCATTGCCCATGCCGTTGGCGGTAGCCCATTTCTCGAACGCTTCAAGTCCACGGTTGCCCTGTTTGAGAAGTTCGGAAAAGGGTTTCAGGTCGCCGTTCTCATTGGCGACGCCGACAAGCTGCGGCTCAGCGGCCTGAAAGTCGGCGGGGGTCACCTTCGGGGTGACACCATTGCTCATCAGCATCTGGGCGAACGTGTGCTGGCGGCCGAGTGTCGCATTGCCGATGTCCGCGTTCAGCTTGCCCACGCGGGTCGCCTCGGCGGACCCGAAGGCGTCCTTGGCTGAGAATCCGGTGGTCACCGCCAGCCAGACGACCTGACCGGCCACGGCCCCAGGCACGACCAGACCGCCGGCACTCAGCACGCTGTTGAACACAAATCCTTGCAGTTTCTTGTTCCGCTCATCGAACATGTCCAGGTCACCCTGGACCTGATGAGCGGCGGCATGTTCAAAACCCGCTGACATTGCCCAGGACTTTGAGCGTGCCTTCCAAACCGTTGGCGTCCTTGGTCTTCGTCACCGCAGCCAGCTCGTCGGCAAGCAGACGCTGGGAAAGCCGTCCCATTCCCTCCTCAAACGGCGCGAGATGCGCGGCCGAGTCGGCGAAGGTCTTGAGGAAGTGGTACGTGTCCTCTGGGCTCAAGGTGAAAGCCGAGCCCAGACCCAGAGCCGACCGGGTGGGCTCCAGCGAACTGTCGTGGGTCATGTTCGCGTCGCTGATGGTGGCGCCTTCGGTGATCTCGACGGCGTACGCGCCGGCCAACTCCGACAGGTGCACCCGGGTTCCATCGCTGATTTGCACATGCGAAAGTGTGGTCATCACGGTGTAGGCGAACACGGCCGATTCCCTGCTGTCCCGCTGGCCGTACACCCCCGCGACAGCGGCGAGCATACGGCCGAACGCGTCCGGCATGATGTCATCGAAAGGCCCCTGCCGGGATCTCTCGTTGAGCCCGGTGATGAGCTCCGTCAGGTTCGACTGATCTTCCGTGTATGGGCCGACGGCCTCCCGGACGGCAAGCCGAGCCGCCTCGGGATTGTTGCCCAACGCCTGAATGACCCCGTCGTGCACCCTCTTCGGCTGGACCATGCCTCCCCACGCCGTCACCAGCCCTGCCAGCCATTCGGCGGGAAACTTTCCCGCGCCGATGAGCAGGCCCGCGCCCTGCCGTTCCCGCGGCGCCGCCCGCCGCACCCTGTCCATGATCTCAGCGAACCCGGGAACCTTCGCACCCCCGGTCACCGCCGTGCCGAACGCCACGCTGAGGATACGAAGCATCCGCTCATCAGACCGCAGCGGGCTGAGCACGGCCGGGGGATCGATCAAGAATTCGTTCTGGCGCAGCACGGAGGGAAGGCTGAGAACCTTCTCCACGCCCAGGGCGGCGAAGAAGGCGGCAGTGAAGTCGGGGTCGTCTTCACCGGCCTCCAGTTCCGCGATCAACCCGGCGGCCAGCTCCCGGTCCGCCACGCTCGTCCAATAACCGGGCGGGCCCAGTTCCGCGACACGTGCGCCCAGCGCGGTCCCCGCTTTCCTGGACTCCGCTGGCAGCCGCACCTTGCCCTCGTCGTAGGCGACCAGCCCCTGCCCCGGCAACCACGCCAGCGCGTCCCCCGCCCGGATGATCTCAACACGCCGCCGCAGCCGCGGCAACTCCTCCCCGATCCAGCCCTCGATCTGCCTGATCGGCTGCAACCCGGCCGTCGGCAACTCGGCCGACACAAGAAGCTGACGGATCCTCTCGGACTCCGCACCGATCACATCCCTGCCCTGCTCGAGAGCCGTGATGAAATCTTCCATCAGATCAGGATCGATCCCGCTGAAATCGGGTGACAGTGGCCCGGTTCCCGTCGGCATCAACGCTGCCCCCTCGGCCGCGAGCCCACCATAGAGTCCTCGTATTCCACTATAGATACGAGCCGCTGGAGCCGCAGGGCATTATAATCTTCGATCTCCTCATTTCCTGCCGGGACCGCCGCAAGCGATCCCGGCGTACACCGCTCGCCCCCGAGTCGCCGCTTGTCAACGACGCGGATCTCCCACGCTCGGAAGGCATGCGGACTTTCTCCACGCGCGGGGGGGACGGCAAGCCGATGCCGGAGCCCTACTCGTTTGGCGAACAGAAGGAGCTGAATCGGGCCTGGCGTCGCAGGCCATGGCGAGACCGTGGTCGCCCGCGCTCGCGGTCACCGCCGCCACGCCTTGGGGCATGGCCTTCAGGGCGGTGGGCGCGCCGCGTACCTTGAACGAGCCGGTGGGCTGGAGCCGAGGGCCTCGTGGTATAAGGCAGGTCCGCCGTTAAGACCCTGATCGTGTCCGGAATCGCCGGCTGGCGGCTGATCTGGTGGCCGTGACCACAGGGTGAAATCACCCGGCTGGGTACGGTGGTGCCCTACTCGCAGGGCAGGAGGGCCGACGCGTCCAGCGGCATGAGGGTCACGAGCTGGCTCCCAGGCGGCGATGCAGTTTGGTGTCGGCGGGCAGGCCGTGGCGGGCGCGGTACTCCGCTGCACCGATGCCGTGCTTCCATCGCACGTGAGCGCCAGCACCTCGCGTCCATTCGCCGCATTCCAGGCACAGCAGCTGGCCGTCGCGGTCGGGCTGTTCGCCGTACGGCACGGCCGCCAGCTCCGCCGCCGACAAGGGTGGGTGCGGGCGCGGCGTCTTGGGCACGAAGCCGACCGGGCGGGCGCCACGTGGAGGGGTGAGGCCGTGGCGGTGGCGCAGTTCGCGTGTCTTGCGGGTGGTGACGCCCAGCAGCTTGCCCAGGTCGGTGCCGTTCCAGTCGGCGGTGGCGGCCAGCAGATCGGCCAGGGAAGCGTAACCCAGCTCACGAGCCCGGGCCTCGTGCGGGTCGATGCCGTGCCGGGCGTAGTAGTCGGCCACATTCAGCCCGTGCATCACCGCGATGTGCTGATCCAGCCTTTTGAACCAGCGCCCGCACTCCAGGCACAGCGGATAGCCGTCCTTGACCGGTTGCGTGCCGTACGGCACCGCGGCCAGTTCCTTGGCCGGGATCGGCGGCAGCATCGAGGGATGTTTGACCACGTAGTCCTTGGCCCACCGCCCCGGCGCATCGAAGCCGAGGCGACGGCGCAGCTTGTCCACGCGCCCCTTGGACATGCCCATCAACTCGGCGATCTCCCGGTTGCTGAGCGCCGCCTTCTCGGTGAAGACCTCTTCGATGCTCGCGAAGCCGGCCGCCCGGCACAGCTCGGCCACCTCCGCTGCCCGGTTGGCCCGCATCGCCGCGGTACCCAGGTGCCCGTACTGGGCGACGTTGTGCGCGGGTGGGCCTTGGCGTCGGGCGGCTCGTACGCCCGCACGATCCTTCGACTCGTACCAGGCGATCTTCGACAGTCGTGCCAGTTCCTCGCGGGAACGTTTGGGCCGCAGCCTGGCCTTGAACTCCGGATCGGCGGCCAGCCGCTCACGTTGGCTCTCCGCCCGGACCTGTTTGACGGCGCTGGAGTGCAGCCCGAACCCGCGCGGCAGCTCATAGACACGGCGGTAGTCATCGGCTGACATATCGTGCTTGGCCACGACATGCTGACCCAACTGTCGAAACCACAGGCCACACTCCAGGCACAGCAGCTTGCCGCCCGACTCTGGCTGCACCCCAAGCGGGACATCAGTGGGCCTCCCCGGAGGAATCCAATGCCCAGGCCGCCCCTGCTGGTCGCCCATCTCCCGCCTTGCCCTCAATAGCTCGAATGTCATCGTAGGCGAGTATCAACCTGGGTTTGGCGTAGTGCGGCCTGCGCGACACCGCCTCCGCACTCCTGAGCGGTAACTGTGGAGTCCTTCCCCAACCCGCTGTAGCCGAGGTCGACGTGGTCGCGGCTGTTCCATGCGTACGGCGTGGCGTCGGACACCCCGGCGCATTTGCGGGCGTTGACCGGTGATGACGAAGAGGCGAGGGAAGAAGCCCTCGATCACCTGTGGGGCGCGGTGATCTATCAAGGCACGCCCTGGTCGGTCACGCCGCCGGCAGCCTTGGTCGTGGCGGGATTGCTGGACGATCCGGGAACGGCGAAGCCCGCCAACGACTCGATCTCGGCCGCCGCCGGGTTCCAAGCCAAACCGCTGCGGGGCTCCTGCCGGGACCTGCTCCAATATTTTTGACATGCTCTCTAGCCGAAGCCGTGCAGCAAGGTGTCGACGAGGCGGGTGGCCAAGGCGTCGGCGTCCTGGCCTTCGTCCGGTGCCGTCGCAGCCTCGTGAATGAGGGCATAGTAGACGCGGCGCGCCCAGTTGAGGTCAGCGTTAGCGCGGAACAGGCCCGCGTCGCGGGCCCTGCGGAACATCTCGTCGCACCGGTCTCGGACCTCGGCGTGCGTACGTGCGACCTCGGGATCGGCCGAGGTGGTCCGGCTCATCGCGTACCCCCAGTCGATCTTGATGCGGAGTACGTTCGCGGTCACCTGGTGAAGCGTGACCAGGGCCGGAGCCGTGGTTGTGTAGGCCGACTCGACGGCCTCGGCGAACCGCCGGGTGGCCCAGGCGGTCATCGCGTCGACGAGCGCGTCGCGTGAGGCGAAGCGGCGGTGCACGGTCGTGCGGGCGACCCCGGCGGCCTCGGCGATCTGCTCCATGCTCGCCGCCGGGTTCCGGCTGAGGACGCGTTCGGCCGCCTCCAGGATCGTCCCCATGGTCCGCTCAGTGTCCGAGCGCATCTTGCTCACTTCGCCAGGCTACATCAACGTCCTCGTTTGGAAGAAACTTGCAACATCAATGTTGCATCTTATAGCGTCGGCGCATCGGAGATGTTGCGAGTGGAGGGAAGGGATCTGTCATGGATCTGGGACTGAACGGCAAGACCGCAGTGGTCACCGGCGCCAGCAGAGGGATCGGCCTGACGATCGTTCGGGCGTTGACGAGCGAGGGAGTACGGGTCGTCGCCGGAGCGCGTACGCTCACCGCCGAGCTGAAGGAGACGGGAGCACTCGTCGTGGCCGCCGACCTGGCCACCGCCGACGGCGCCACCACGCTGGCCGAGCGGGCGATGGCCGAGCTGGGCGGCGTCGACATATTGGTGAACAACGTGGGCGGCGGCGAGGGGGAAGGGCAGACCGGCGGGTTCCTCTCCTTCGACGACGAGTACTGGCTGGAGACGTACAAGCTGAACGTCCTCAGCGCGGTACGTGTCACCCGGGCCGCGCTGCCCAGCCTGGTCGAGCGGGGCGGCGTGATCGTGAACGTCTCCTCCAACAGCGCCCGGCAGCCGAGTGCTGGGCCGATCATCTACACGACCGCGAAGGCGGCGCTGACGGCGTTCGGGAAGGCGCTGAACGAGGAGTTCGGGCCCCAGGGCGTACGAGTCAACACGGTCTCGCCCGGCCCGTCGCTGACCTCGATATGGGAAGGAGCACAGGGATACGGCGCGCAGCTGGCCAGGAGGCTGGGGGTGCCGCATGAGGAGCTGCTCCGGGCACTGCCGGGACAGGCGGGTATGACGACGGGCCGGTTCGTCGAGCCCGCCGAGGTCGCCGCACTGGTTGTCTACCTGGCCTCGCCGCTCGCCGGCAGCATCGCCGGGGCTGACTATCTGATCGACGGTGGCGCGATCAAGGCAGCCTGACTACCCGGCGCGATCAGCTCAGAGGGGGCGAGGGATGGCCAACTCGCCCAGTCGTAGCGGCACGGCCTGCTCGGGAGCCGGACCGAGGATGCCACGGCGGCGCCGACTTAGAGCGGGTCCCGCCGCATCTGATGGCCGAGCTCGCGGAGGATCGCCGCGGCCTCGGCCACACGCAAGACTCCGTGCAGCCTAGGCACCTGCGGAACGTGTTCGGTCAAGAGTTGGTGGAGCGCGGGCCGGGGGTAATGAAGCTGCGCGGGTTCGTCAGCGTTTATCAATCCGTTTTCGGTTTCCTGGGTCTGGCGGGGGTGACCGGTTCGCCAGGTGTGGAGTTGGTCGGCGCGCCAGAGAAAGGCGAGGCTCATCCTGACGGATTGCGGGAACCTCGGATCGTTTGGACCGGTTGTTGATGATGCGCCAGGCGATCCCCAGACGGGCGCACGCGTCTCTCTTCCCTGCTCAGATGGCCTGTCAATCACCATCACGCTGGTAAACTGTAGTCACTTGTTCACCATGGGTTTGCATAGGTTTGCCATGGCTGGGGAGGGTTGATGCAGGTCGTCCACGCCTACCGGTATGCGCTCGACCCGACGCCGCGCCAGGAACGTGTGCTCCGCTCCCATTGCGGTGCCGCCCGCCTGGCCTTCAACTGGGGTCTGGCGCGGGTCAAGGCCAATCTGGCCCAGCGGGAGGCCGAACGCTCCTATGGCATCCCTGACGCTCAGCTGACCCCGCCGTTATTGTGGTCGATGTATTCGCTGCGTAAGTCGTGGAACGGTGCGAAGCAGGAGGTCGCGCCGTGGTGGGCGGTGAACTCCAAAGAGGCTTACGCCTGCGGCCTGGACCGGCTGGCCACCGCGTTGACGAACTGGAGTGAGTCCAGGAAAGGCGCCCGTAAGGGTCCGAAGGTGGGCTTTCCCCGGTTCCGGTCCAAACGTAAGAAGGCCATGTCGGTGCGGTTCACCACCGGAGGGATCCGCTTGGACGGCCGGACCCATGTGGTGCTGCCGGTGCTGGGGCGGATCAAAACCCACGAGTCCACCCGTAAGCTGGCCCGCCGGATCGAGGCGGGCACCGCGAAGATCCGCTCGGCCACCGTCCGGCTGGAAGCCGGGCGCTGGCTGGTGTCCTTCTCCGTCCAGATCGAACGCCCCGAGGCAACCCCCGCGCGACCGGAGGCCGTGGTCGGAGTGGACCTCGGGATCAGAACCCTCGCCGTCTACTCCGACGGCCGCCCACCCGCCGCCAACCCCCGGCACCTTGCCGCCGCCTCACGCAAACTGCGCCGCCTGTCCCGCGCGGTCTCCCGCAAGCAGGGCCCGGACCGGCGTACCGGACAGAAACCGTCCGGCCGGTGGCGAAAGACCAATGCCGCCCGCAACCGGGTCCACTATCGGGTGGCCGCGCTGCGCCGCGATGCCATCCACAAGCTCACCACCGGCCTGGCGGGCGAGTACGGCACGCTGGTGGTCGAAGACCTCCACATCGCCGGGATGGTGAAGAACCGGCGGCTGGCCCGCGCGATCTCCGACGCCGGGTTCGCCGAGATCCGCCGCCAGCTCGCCTACAAGACGGCGTGGGGCGGCGGCCGGTTGGTGGTGGCCGGCCGCTGGTTCGCCTCCAGCAAGACGTGTTCCGGATGTGGCGCGGTGAAAGCCAAACTCGCCCTGTCGGAACGCACCTACACCTGTACCGGCTGCGGCCTGATCGTTGATCGCGACGTCAACGCCGCGCTCAATCTGGCTTCCCTGGTGAAGCAGACCGTCGCCGGGAGTGGCCCGGAGACGCCAAACGGACGTGGAGCCGACCATAAGACCCCGCCTGCCGGGGCCGGTGGCCGTGAAACGTCTACCCCGCACCGGGCACCGCCCAGATCAGACGGGGACCTCCGCCCAGCAATGGACGGATCGCTGAGAAACAGTGAAACTCAGTGAACGGAAACTGTCGGAGGTCGGAACAGTTCCTACGTTGTCGCGGATCTGGGGGCTGGGGAGAGCCGTGCCTGTGACGACCAGCAGTTCGGAGTTCTCCGTTTCGGGTCCGGCGTATGACCGGCGTGGGCCGGTGCGCTGGCTCTGGTCCCATCTGCGCCGCCATCCGATGCATCTGGTCGGATTCCTTGGCGGGTCGCTGGTCATGGTGGTGCTCAACGCCGCGGTTCCGCAGCTCACCGGGGTGGCTTTCGACGCCGTGCTGGGCGAGCGGGGGGAGCCGTCGTCCGCGTTGGGCCTGATCGCGCTCACACTCCTGGCGATCGTGGCGGTCCGTGGCCTGTTCGACCTCATCGCGCGGTTGTCGAGTGAGGTTCTGGCCAAGCGGCTGGAGCGCGACGCCCGTGACGAGCTTTATGTGAGCCTGCTCGGCAAGAGCCAGACCTTCCACAACCGGCAGCGGGTCGGCGATCTCATGGCCCGGGCCGCCAATGACATCCGGCAGCTCTCCATCATGGTCACGCCGGGCGCCGATCTGATCGTCGACTCCGGCCTCAACGGCCTGGTGCCCTTCTTCTTCATCGGCCTGATCGACCCGCGCCTCCTGCTGGTTCCCGGAGTCTTCGCGGTCGCCTTCGCCATCTCGCTCTGGCATTACATGCGGCAGCTCAACCCGGTGGCGACCCGCATGCGCGAGCAGTTCGGCGACCTGAACGCGGAGCTGAGCCAGGCGGTGCGCGGCATTGAGGTCATCAAAGTGACCGCGCAGGAGGGGCAGGAGCGGTGGCGGTTCCGGTCCCAAGCGCGCCTCTATCGTGACTCTTTCGTCCGCAACGGTCTCGTCCAGGCCCGCTACCTGCCCACTCTCCTGTTCGCCTTCGCGATGGCAGGGGCACTGTGGCACGCCCTCTCCCTTCAGGGCTCGGGGGCGATCACTATCGGTGAGGTGGTCGCCTTCATGGGGCTCATGGGCATGCTGGGCTTCCCTACGCAGATGTCGATCTTCACTTTCTCGCTGCTGCAGATCGGGATCGTGTCTGCGCGCAGGATCCTGAGCATCGTCAACTCCGAGACGGAGCTGGAGCAGCGGGCCGACGGCCACGCGGCGCCCATCAGCGGCGAGATCGTCTTCGAGGACGTGACGTTCGGCCACGAGGAGGGGGAACCGGTGCTGCGCGGGGTGACGTTCACCGTGCGCCCGGGTGAGACGGTGGCGATCGTCGGCGAGACCGGTTCGGGCAAGAGCACGCTGACGAAGCTGGTCCCCCGGATCTACGACGTCACCTCGGGCCGGATCCTCGTGGACGGCGTCGACGTGCGTGACTGGGATCTCGACTCGCTGCGTTCCCAGATCTCCACCATCGAGCAGGACATCGTGCTCTTCTCCCGGTCGGTGGCCGAGAACATCGCCTTCAGTCAAGGCCAGCGGGCCGATCGCGAGTCCGTGGTCAGGGCGGCGGAGGACGCCCAGGCCGCCGAGTTCGTCGCCGAACTCGACGACGGCTACGACACGGTCATCGGCGAGCGCGGCGTCACTCTTTCGGGAGGCCAGCGCCAGCGCCTGGCCATCGCGCGGGCGCTGCTGACCGACCCGGCGATCCTCGTGCTCGACGACTCGACCAGCGCCATCGACTCCGCCACCGAAGACAAGATCCAGCAGGCGATCGGCCGCGTTCTCGACGGCCGCACCACGCTCATGATCACCCATCGGCTCTCCCAGATCCGCTGGGCGGACAAGGTGCTGCTGCTCAGGCGCGGCGAACTGGTCGACTACGGCACGCACGACGAGCTGCTGACGCGCAGCCGCCTTTACCGGCGCATCTTCGCCCACTACGACGAAGTCACGGACACGGCCGGGGCGCCGGTCCTGGCGAGCGAGCAGGGAGGGGCGCGCTGATGGGCTTCCTCATGGACGGCCTCGACGCCGAAGATTACGACCGCAGCTACCGCGACCGTGACCTGCTCCGCCGGATCGCGTCATACTTCCGGCCGAAGCTTGGTGCGATGTTCCTGGTGGCCGTCATGATCGTGCTGGCCTCGACGAGCCAGGCGGCCATGCCGCTGGTGGCCAGCTGGGGTGTGGACGCGATCGAGGACGGCACGATCGCCGAGGTGGGCTGGCAGCTCACGGCGGCGCTCCTGCTCGCGGGCGCGCTCGGCTGGCTGTTCAACTTCGTGCGGCAGGCCTACAGCGCGAGAGTCACCGGCGACGTCGTCCTCAGCCTGCGCGAAGACGCGTTCGACGCGGTGCTGGAGCGCGATCTCTCGTTCTACGACGAGACGCCGTCAGGCCGGATCGTCAGCCGGGTGACGTCCGACACCGACGACTTCGCCACGGTGTCCACGCTGACGATGGACCTGATCAGCCAGGTGCTGATGGTGGGTTTCGTCACGGTCCTGCTGTTCCTGCGCAGCGTCGAGCTCGCCCTGCTGACCCTGCTGGTGGTGCCGGTCGTGATGGGCCTGGCGCTGCTCTTCCGGCGCCTGGCCAGGGCCAGCACCCGCAGGGCGCAGCGCTCGCTGAGCCGGGTCAACGCCAACCTGCAGGAGACCATGGGCGGCATCGCGGTGGCCAAGAACTTCCGCCAGGAGCAGCAGGTCTACGACGAGTTCCGGCCCATCAACCGGCAGAGCTACCAGGTGACGCTCAAGCAGGGATTCGTCTTCTCCACCATCTTCCCGGTGCTCTTCCTGGTGGCCGGGCTGGCGACGGTCGCGCTCGTGCACCTGGGCGGCACAGCGGTGCTCGCGGGCGGCCTGTCCGCCGGTGACTGGTATCTCTTCCTTCAAGGGGTGTCGCTCTTCTGGTTCCCGCTGACGTCCATCGCCGCCTTCTGGTCCCAGTTCCAGCAGGGCCTGTCCGCTTCAGAGCGGGTCTTCGCGTTGATCGACGCCCCGCCCCGCGTGGTGCAGACCGCCGCGGAGCCCGCCGGGACGCTGGCGGGCCGCATCGAGTTCCAGGACGTCACCTTCGGCTACGATCCGGCCAATCCCGTGCTCCGGGATTTCAACCTGATCATCGAAGCCGGTGAGACCGTGGCGCTCGTCGGCCACACCGGCGCGGGCAAGTCGACGCTCAGCAAGCTGATCACCCGCTTCTACGAGTTCCAGGAAGGCCGCCTGCTGATCGACGATCGTGACGTCCGCACCCTGGACCTGGCCGGCTACCGCAGGCAGATCGGCGCGGTCCCGCAAGTCCCGTTCCTGTTCAGCGGCACGGTCGCCGACAACATCCGCTACCCGAGACCCGAGGCCGACGACGAGGAGGTGCTCACCGCCGCCGCGGCCGTCGGAGGCGGCGACTGGCTCGACGCCCTGCCCCACGACCTGCGCACCGACGTCGGCGAGCACGGCCGCGCCCTGTCCATGGGCCAACGCCAACTCGTCGCCCTGGCCCGCCTGCTCATCCAGGATCCGGCAATCGTGGTCCTGGACGAGGCCACGGCCAGCGTCGACCCACTGACCGAAGCTCAGATCCAAGAAGGGCTCGACCTGGTGCTGGCTGGCCGGACCTCGATCGTCATCGCGCACCGGCTGTCCACGATCGAACACGTCGACCGCATCATCGTGCTGGACCACGGCCAGATCGTGGAGGAGGGCGACCACGCAACCCTCCTGGCTAGCGGAGGCCGCTACTGCCAGGTCTACAACACCTACTTCCGCCACCAGTCCCCCAACTACCGGGCCGGCACCGGATTCGTCCCCGTCGGCAGCAGCCCGGCGCCGCGATAGCAGGCCGCGCCGCCGAGTGACCATGGCTTGGCGCGTGCCCCCGATCCGCCCCGCCTGCGAGGGTCACTCACATGTAGCGCAGAAGCGGGCCGGAGGTGACGCCGCGCCGATCCCCCCGCCCCGCCCCGCCTGCGAGAGTCATTCGCCCGCGCGGAAGGCGGCGGCGGTATCTCCAGGACTCCCCGGTTTTCTTGCGATCGCTAGTCTTTCGCCGCCCACGGCCTCCGTGGGCAACCAGACCCGCCTGAAGATCGGCCATGCTGGTGATCAACAACTGCGGCGATCACGCCTCGAATAGGTGAGACAAGCGGCTCGCGTGGCGGTAGCTGGACGTCCTTGGTTCGCCTGTGATGCGACGAATGAGCTCGATCATAATTGGCCGACGTCAGAGCGAGGTCGTCCCGACAGGGCCGATCCAGCGCAGGTCTGGCAGGTTGACGACGATCGCCTCCTGTGTGGTGCGCGCGATGACGACCACAGCTTCCTCTTCGGAGTCGGGGTTCTCCTCGCGGTGCGGCACCCACGGCGGAACATAGATGTAGTCACCGGGACCGGTGCGCAGCGTGGTCTCGCGTGGCTCGCCGTCGTCGGTCTCGTCGAGGAAGACGAACTGCGGATGGCCGCTGACCACGTAGATCCCGGTCTCGGAGCGGCCGTGGTGGTGGTTGGCGGACGCGGTGGCCGGTGCGACGTGGGTCTGCCCCATCCACAGGTTCTCCGAGCCAACGGTCCGACCGGACACCGCCTCCAGTCGCCGCATGCCCTCGGTCTGCGCCGTCTGCCCAGACAGGGACTCATGCTTCACCTGGTACAGACTGCGGTGGAATCCGTCTTCAGAGGCAATCACGTGCGGCCCTTTCGATAGCGCGCCAACGATACGACACCGAGGCCACGCTCTCGCTGCCATGAAACAGGTTTCAGCCCCGATGGATACCCGCCCGGGCAACAGGTGCTCACCGCGCTGACGCCCGCGCCGTCGGTACGGTGGCGGCGACCACGGGACAGCGCCGCCCGCCACGTCCGCACCCTCATGACCGTCTCGTTCAGTCTAACTACCTGAAACTCAGGATCACCTACGGGGCCAGCGAGGGCACCGACGGGCCACTTCGGAATCCGTCGCTCACCCGAACGCTTTCGGGAGGGACAGCATGCCGCTGTGAAACATGAATACGATGATCAGGTAGAAATCCCCGCGGGCCGGAATCCGCTCAGCCAGGCCGACCAAAGCTTGAGTCATCGAGGCTGGTTCTCGCTCATCGGTACGGCTCCCGCCTGCCTTCGCGGAGCCGCGCACGTTCGGCTAACTCCTCCAGCGCACGCGGCGATTCAGGTAATGTCCGGATGGTGAAGCTGGCTTCCCGAATCGCCGCAGCTGGAGTCTGTTTGGTCATGCTGACGGGGTGCTCCGAAGCGCAACCGCCAACACTCGCGATGGCGACCCAAAATTTGGTGACCGATGGGGAAGAACTTCTCGCGTCTTACCTGATCCAACGCGTGGGGCAGTTCCGGATAACCGAAAAAGCCGAGAAGGATTCAGACACCGCCTGTGTCCCTGGGTCGAAACAACGGTTCTTTCGCGCGCAAGCGAACTTCCTCAACCCAGAACGGCCAGATCCTGGTGCCGCGGCGGGGGCCGTACAAGCCCAGCTTGGCGTGATGAGCTACGACAAACTAGTTGACGATCTTGATTTTTGGGACAACGACCTGTCCGTGGCCGTCTTCCACAAGCCCGAATCCGCAGTGACATTCATGGTCGCAGCACGGATTACCGAACCGCACATCCTGATCGTCGGTAAGACCGATTGCATCAAGCCCGAGGAGTGACAGTCGCTGTCAGGGCGTGGGCAGCATCGCGGTCGCGCGAAGGTGTTCGGCCGTCCGCCGAAGATTCCGCGCGGTCGCCCGGCAAGTCTCGATAAGCTCGGCAATCCCCGCGTCGAGAGGACGTGCCACGTTGGCGAATCTGTCCGCAGCGACTCCGAGCCAGTAGCCATCGCTGCTCCCTGATGCTAGGGGGATGCCCTTGAAAACTAGCTCAAGCTCTCCGGCACGGCTTTCGAAAATCGTCGCCAGAGCCTCCTTCTCCGCGGCCTCCTGAAGAATCCGGTGTGGATTGTCCGCCACGATCTCATCCTCCCCGGGCTTGGAGAGCCTTTACCAGCGCAGGGTAGAGGCGTCCTTGGAATGCCTGCCGGAGCAGTTCCCAATCTTCAATCGTGAGTGGATCATGTCCATGCCGTGCCAGCGAGTCCTGCAGTTCCTGCATCTCCAGGTCGATGATCCTCCCGGCGACGACGTCAGCCGTGTCCGAGGTTCGTGAGCCCAGATAATCCTGGACGAGATCAGCCAGCGCGCCTTTCGGGCCACTCGTAGCGTGATCGATGGCGGTGCTATCTAGCGGTGTGGCCTTCTTGGCGGCCCAGTTGACGCCGAAAGTCACCGGCAGCAGAGCGGCGTCGCTGAACGCGTCGAGGAACTCGTCGTCGCTGAACTCCGCGTAGGTGGAACCACCCAGCAGCAGGTTGGAGAGACCACCTGCCTCAGCGCTCACGCGAGTGTATCTGGCACGCTTCTCCGGGTCAGGGTTGAAAGGATGCACCTTGCCGATTTCAAGACGCTGGACATAAGCCTGGAAGTCGGCCTGCAATCGCTTGGCGGCGGCGGGGTCCAGCATGAGCGCGCCAACAAAACGAGCCGCCACGTCCTCGTGCAGGCCCTTCCACACACCGTGCGGGACAATGCCCAGCTCAGGAGACGTCGCCTGAACTTGACCACGGGCCAGTTCGCCCAGATAGGGAGCCAGCCGCTCTGCCAGCACCTTATTGAGCGAGGAGTCCCTGAATGAGGCGAAATGACCTGCAGGATCCTCCGTGCCGTCATAGCCGACCCCATTGATCAGGTTGACCCAGGCCCTCTCCCGCGTCGCCGCCGAGCCGATGCCGGGGTCCAGCGCGCGATCCAAGGCCGTGGCGAGCAGGGCAGAGAATTCGCTGGTCCCACTACCCCGGACCAACTCCGGCCGCAGCAACTGCCCGGCTATCTCCTCGTGCTCGGCCAGGAGCTTCTGCAAAGCCCCGGAGTTGACGGTATAGGCGCGTAAAACCAGGACACTGTTCCAGTCCGGGCCCATCATGAGGGGCGCCGAACCTGTGGCACGCGAGCCGAACTGGCGAACGCCGACCTCGTTGAGGAAGGCCCCGGAGGGGCGGGCGAGCGCCACCATGGCCGACAAGGTGGCTGGATCGGCGTGCGCCAGCACGTTTTCCCGCCAGCCCGCCGGAAGACGGCCGGATGCCTCCGCAGTGGTGAAGGCGATCGCCAACGCCCCCAGGGACTCCTGTGCCGTGTCCCATACCTCCGCGCGAAGACCGCGGCGCGGGCCCGCGGCGTGGAAATCCATCCACTTCCCGAAGATCGTGTGCACCGTCTCGACCCCGCCCAGCGCGTGTAGGAACGCCGCCGCGTAGGCGGGATCACGCGTCTCGTCGAGACCGGCGGCTGCCAGTTCCGCATCCACCTTCGCCCAAGACCGCAGCGTGTCCTCATTCAGGTGGGCGGCCAGCACGTCGGCCAATGCCGTACCCGCGCGCTTCCCCGCCGCAGCTGCCTGCTCCTGGCTCGCGAATGGCAAACTCACCGTCGTCAGCCCGAGCGGCCGTTCGGGCAGCACCTGCTGCAGAACCTCAAGACGCCACCGCAAGTCCGCCTGCGAGTCATGAAAGAACGCCCACGCCCGGTGCATCGCCGTAACCCCGCCCGCACCGGCCCAATCCGCGCCCGCCTCGGCGATCGCGGCCTCCAACCCCGGCCGCACCCCCGCCAGAACGCTCTTCCCCGATTCCAGCCGCCGGATCAACGCTTGCACCCCGGCTGGGTCCATCCCCATGAACTCGGCCACCGCGCCTCCCGCACCAGAGACTAATCAGCCAGGCCCTGGTGGTCCGCAAGACCAACGACATGGAGTCCCAGGTACTTAAAGAGTTGCTATGGGGCTACATGGGTGAGTGCCAGTCCGATCGTCTTCAATGCTTGCGATCAAGCACCTGTGCGTCTCAGCATCCGAGAAACTCCGTCAACCTGGCCGTGCGGGGGGTTCCTGGTCAGGGTGGTGTAGCGGGTGGTTAGGTCGCGTTCGGCTTTTTCGGTGAGGGTGCCGAGGAGGCGGAGGCGGGAGAGGCCGCCGTCGGGGTAGATGTCGAGGCGGGCGTGGGTGATTTTGCGGGGGCTGTCGAGGCGGAAGCGGTGGGGGGTGTCGGGTTGGAGGCGGGTTTTGGGGAGGAGGGGGAACCACTTCGCGGTGGTGGGGGGGATTTCGGCGCGGGAGTCGGTGGCGGTGATGGCGGCCCAGCCGGGGGCGTTGAAGAGGAGGTTGGTGGTGTCGAGTTCGGCGATGGCGACGCGGCCGGGGGCGGGGAGGCGGACGATCAGCCAGTCGTTGGCGTTGTCGCGGCGGCGGGCGGTTTCCCAGCCTTCTGACTGGTTGCGGGGCAGGCCGGGGGCGATGACGTTGGCGGGGGTGGAGTAGAACTCGTTGGAGCAGGCGACGATGGTCGCGCCGTTCTGGAGGGCGGCCAGGTCGATGGTGAGGCCGGTGAGGAAGCGGGGGTCGGGGACGACCTCGCCGTGGACGCGGAGGCGGGCGACGCCGCCGTCGGGGAAGATGTTCAGGCGGACGTGGGTGAAGCGGCGGGGGTCGGCGACCTCGAATTCGTGGGCCGTGTCGCCGTCCAGGGCGGCTTTGGGGACGATTTCCACCCAGTCGGTGAGTTCGACGGGGGCGAGGTGGCCGTCGGCGGCGCAGGCTTCGACGGAGGCGTACGGCGGGTAGTTGCCCTTGAACCAGGCGGTGTCGATCACGATGCCTTTGATCACGCCGGGGAGGCCGAGGCGGATGATCGCCCAGTCGAAGCCGGGGGCGCGGCGGCGGCGGGTTTCCCAGCCGTCGTAGACCTGGCCTTTGGAGCCGAAGGTGTGGGCTTGGAAGAGCGGGTTTCCGGGGCGGATGAGAGCTTCGCGTTCGGCGAAGGATTCGTCGTTGGCGGCGATGACGGCGCCTCCATACGTCCGCAACGCCAAGTCCGGAAATTTCGTGAAATCAGCCATTGGTGCCTCCAAGGTTGGTCATGTCCGCCCAACCGAGTGCGGTCGTGATTGGTGCGCTGCCCCCGGCACTACAGCGGGCCGGGCGACAGTCCTGCGTGATCATGTTGGCTGGTCCAGAGCGCGGCCGTCGTGAATGGCATGCTGCGCCCGACCGCGAAAAACAGGCACGACCGTGGGTGATCATGCTGGCTGGTCCAGAGCGCGGCCGTCGTGAATGGCATGCTGCGCCCGAGCACGAAAGACAGGCACGACCGTGGGTGACCACGTTGGCTGGCCCTGAGCGAGACCGTCGCAAATGGAGTGCTGCGCCCGAGCGCGAACGACGGGCACAGTTCTGCGTGATCATGGTGACTGTCCGGAGTGGGAGCTTCGCGAATGGCGCGGTGCGTGCGAATGCCAGTGACGGGTCGTGATTTCGCTTGATCATGATTGGTGGTGTGGAGAGAAGAGGAATTGGCCCTGTGCCTGGGCGTCGATGGTTTGGCCGCGTAGCCAGGTGGTTTGGACGATGCCGGTGAGTTTGTGGCCGTCGTACGGGGTGACGGGGTTCTTGTGGTGGAGTTTGGTGGCGTTCACGGTGAACTTGCCGGTGGGGTCGAAGGCGACCAGGTCGGCGTCGTTGCCGATGGTGATCGTGCCCTTGGTGGGGAGGCCGACCAGGGCGGCGGGGGCGGTGGACATCCACTTGGCGACGTCTGGGAGGCCGTACCCGCGGGAGAGGGCTTCGGTCCAGATGATGGGGAGGCCGAGTTGGAGGGAGGCGATGCCGCCCCAGGCGGAGGTGTAGTCGTGGGTGGTCAGGCCTTTGAGGTCGGCGGGGCAGGGGGAGTGGTCGGAGACGATGCCCATGAGGGTGCCGGTGGCGAGGCCGTGCCAGAGGGTGTCGCGGTTGGTGGATTCCCTGATGGGAGGGCAGCACTTGAAGGCGGGGCTGGTGACGTCCTCGGCGCTGAGGGTGAGATAGTGGGGGCAGGTTTCGGCGGTGACGCGGATCCCGGACTGCTGGGCGCGGCGGAGGGGCTCGACGCAGGATCCCGCTGAGATGTGGACGATGTGGGCGCGGCAGCCGGTCAGGACCGCCGCGTCGATCACGCGTTCGACCGCGCGGAGTTCGGCGTCCTGGGTGCGTGAATCCAGGAATTCTGGATATGTCGGGCCGAGGGGGTCGGTGAGGGTGGCGGGGTCTTCCGCGTGCACGATCAGCAGGCCGTCAAGGGTGGCGAGGCGGCGCATCGCCTTGATGAGCTGGTCGGGATCGAGGGCGGGGAACTCGTCGACGCCTGATGGCGAGAGGAAACATTTGACGCCGAAGACGCCGGCGGCGAGGAGGGGTTCGAGGGCGTCGAGGTTGGCGGGGATCGCGCCGCCCCAGAAGCCGACGTCCACGTGGCACTGGCCCTCGGCGGCCTTCTTCTTGATCTCCAGGGCGTACACCGTGGTCGTGGGCGGGAGCGAGTTGAGCGGCATGTCGACGATCGTGGTGACTCCCCCGGCGGCCGCCGCCCGGGTCGCGGACGCGAAGCCCTCCCAGTGGGTACGCCCGGGTTCGTTCACGTGTACGTGCGTGTCCACGAGGCCGGGCAGCAGCGCGACCTCGCCGAGATCCACCGTCTCCCGCGCGGGCGGCGGTTCGTGGTAGCCCGCGAGGGCCGCGATCCGCCCATCCCGTACGGCTACCGTCAGCGCCCGCTCCCCATCCGGAAGAACCACGCGCCGGGACCGCACAACCAGGTCGAACTCACTCACCGATATCCCCAACCACCAGCGCCCGATCCGGGACAACCGCCCACCCAGACCGTACGACCCGGTCGAGCTGACTCACCAATCCCCCAACCGCCAGCGCCCAACCCGGGACAACCGCCCGCCGAGACCGTACGACCCGGTCGAGCTCACTCGATCCCCCAACCACCAGCGCCCGATCCGGGGCAACCGCCCACCCAGACCGTACGACCAGGTCGAACTCACTCACCAATGTCCTCCAACCGGGTCGTGGCGATACGTACAGCGAGACGTTCCAGTAGCGGACCTGGCGTGGTCATGCAGACCTGGACGTCGGGTTCGATGTCGGTCAGTGCGTACGCCTCCTCGATGCCGGCCTTGCGGAGGGCCTCGTCCGAGATGGTGCGGCGGCCGCAGACGGCGACGACGGGGACGCCGTGGCGGGCGGCGGCGTTGGCGACGCCGATGGGGGCCTTGCCGCGCAGGGACTGCTCGTCGAGGGAACCCTCGCCGGTGATCACCAGGCGGGCGCCTTGGACGTGGCGGTCGAAGTCGAGCAGGTCGAGCAGGTATTCGATGCCTGGCCGGATCTCGGCGTGCAGGAAGGCGAGTGCCGCGAATCCGACGCCGCCGGCGGCTCCCGCTCCAGGCTGCCCGGCCACGCCCATGCTGCGGACGACGCCGTCATGCTCGATCGCCCCGGCGAGTCCGTGCGTGTGCGCGGCGACGGCCGCCAATCGGGCCAGCCCGGCCTCCAGGACCTTCACCTGGTCCGGATCCGCCCCCTTCTGCGGCCCGTAGACGGCGGCCGCCCCGAACGGCCCGAGCAAGGGATTGTCCACATCGCTGGCGACCACGAACTCCAGCCCGGCGACAGCATCGCTCGCATGATGATGCCCACCCCCAGCCTCATGTCCTGAAATTTCGCGAATTCCCGCCATAAATCCGGAAATGTCGATGTGGGTGAGGTCGCGGAGCGCCCCTCCCCCGAACGGGAGCTCATTGCCGGTTTCGTCCAGGAATCGTGCGCCGAGCGCCTGGGCCAGCCCGACGCCTCCGTCCGTGCAGGCGCTCCCCCCGAGCCCGAGCACGATCCTCCGCGCCCCACCCCGAACCGCGTGCGCGATCAACTCTCCCGTCCCATAACTCGTCGCCGCCAGCGGCGCGAGCCCCCCGGACAACCTCCGCAACCCAGACGCGTCAGCCATCTCGATGACCGCCGTCTCCCCCTGAGTCGCGTACGAAGCCACCACCCGCTCCCCCGTCGGCCCCGTGACCTCAACCTCTACCCGTACGAACCCACAAGCCACGACAGCGTCCACGGTCCCATCGCCCCCATCCGCCACCGGAAGCAGCACGGCGGGCACCCCCAGTCCCGCGGCCACATGAGCGGCCACCTCCGGCGCGGTCAGCGACCCCTTGAACTTGTCCGGCGCGATGACGACGTGATCTCTCTTGTCGTGATCTCTCATGACGGCGACCTCAGACTCGGCAGCGGATGACCCCTCATCATCCCGCCCCCGGCGACGCCCGCCCCACCCAGCCCACCATGATCAGTTCGCCAGCAGCCGCCGATGCGCCACCGCCCCCGCCTCGGCGGCGACCTGATCGCTCACAGTCCGCAACTCCCCGTCCTCGACCACGGTCTTCCCCCCGACGATCAACCGAGCCAGTGGCGGCGTCTGCCCGTACGCGAACGCGACCACCGGATCGTCGATCGCGGCATAGAACCCATCCACCCGCCACAACGCGACATCAGCGAGCTTGCCCACCTCCAGCGACCCGATCTCGTCCGCCCGCCCGAGACACCGCGCCCCGCCCATGGTGGCCATCTCCAGCGCCTGCCGCGCGGTCAGCGCGTCCGGCCCGTACCGGGCGCGCTGGAGCAGCATGGCCATCCTGATCTCCCCAGCCAGCGGCGTCATCTCGCTGGAGGCCGCGCCGTCCACCCCCAACCCGACCGGCGCGCCCGCCCGCATCAACTCGCTCACCCGGGCGATCCCCGCGCCGAGCCGCCCGTTGGAGGACGGGCAGTGCGCGGTCCCCGTGCCGGTCGCCGCGAAACGCCGGATGTCGTCATCGGTGAGGTGCACGCAGTGCGCCAGCCACACATCAGGCCCGAGCCAGCCGAGCGACTCCAGATACTGCACGGGCAGCATCCCGAACTGCTCCTTGCAGTGCTCGTCCTCGTCCAGCGTCTCCGCCCCGTGCGTGTGCAGCCGCACCCCCATCGACCGCGCCAGCTCAGCCGACTCGATCATCAACTGCCCGCTCACCGAGAACGGCGAGCACGGCGCGACCGCGATCCGCAGCATCGACCCGAACGACGGATCATGATATTTCCGGACTGCCGCTTCCGTAGCGCTCAGGATGTCGTCCATCGACTCGACGACCTCGTCCGGCGGCAGCCCACCCTGCGACCGCCCCCGATCCATCGACCCCCGCCCCGGATGGAACCGCAGCCCCACCTCCCGCGCCGCCTGAATCTCCGCGTCGAAGAGATCCCCACGCCCCTTCGGAAAGATGTAGTGATGATCGGACGCCGTCGTGCACCCCGACTTCGCCAGCCACCCCAGCCCCGCCGTCGCCGCCCCGTGCACGACCTCGGCGTCCATCCGCCCCCACAGCCGGTAACTGGCCACCAGCCACTCGAACAACGTCCCGTCCGGCGTCACCCCCTGCGACGCCCACTGGTACAGATGATGATGAGTGTTGACAAATCCAGGCGTCGCCAGGCGCCCCCGCCCATCGACGCGTTCCCCTTCCCCCTCGTACGGCCCCGCACCCACCGCCGCGATCCGATCCCCATCAATGGCGATATATCCGGACGGAATCTCCGCCCCGGTCACCGGCACGACGTACACGTTCTCGATGACGATCACGACGCGGCCTTCCTGGCGGCCGCCAGCCGTACCGCGTCAAGGATCTTCTCGTAACCCGTGCACCGGCACAGGTTCCCCGCCAGCGCCTCCCTGATCTCCGCGTCCTCCGGCACCCCGGACGACGACGCGATCAGCGAGTGCGCCTGCACGATCAGCCCCGGCGTGCAGAACCCGCACTGCACGGCCCCGCACTCGACGAACGCGCGCTGCACCTGATCTAGATCGTCCCCGTCGGCCAGCCCTTCCACGGTGATCACGGAGCGGCCCTCGGCCTGCCCGACGGCGACCAGGCAGGCACACACCGGCACGCCATCCAGATAGACCGTGCAGGACCCGCATTCACCCTGCTCACAAGCGTTCTTCGCACCCGGAAGCCCCAGCCGCTCACGCAACGCGTACAGCAGGCTCTCGCCCTCCCACACGTCGTCGGCGGTCATCGCCTCGCCGTTGACGGTCACGTTCACCCGCATCAGGTCCCCCTGTATTCCGTCCAGGCCCAGCCAAGCGTGCGCCGCGCCATCACGGCCAGCGCGTGCACCCGGTAGTCGCGGCTCCCCCGCACGTCGTCGATCGGCGACGCCGCCTGAGCGACCAGCTCGCCGAACCGGCGCACGGTCTCCGGCGGCACCGCAGACCGCCCCGCCCAGTCCAGCTCCCCCGCCAGGAACTCCTCGGCTTCGATGGCCCGGCGCGGGGTCGGCGCCGCCGAGCCGATACCGGTCCCGACCGCGCGCCGGCCCGGGTGCAGGGCGATCGCGAACGAGCAGACCGCGATCACCATCGCGTTCCTGGTTCCGATCTTGGAGAAGTACTGCGGGCCATCCGCGTACGGCACCCGCACGGCGCGAATCAGCTCATCTGGTTCGAGCGCGTTGCGCTTGACCCCCGTGTAGAAGTCACCGATCCGAATCATCCGGACACCGCGCACCGACTCGGCCTCGACGATCGCGTCCGAGGCCAGCAACGGCGGATGGCTGTCCCCGGCCGGGGAGGCCGCGCCCAGATTGCCCGCCACCGTCCCCCGGTTGCGGATCTGCGGCGACCCGACCGTGCGGGACGCCTGCGCGAGCCCCGGCAGCCAGCTACCCAACTCGTCGATGAGCCGCGTGTAGCTGACCCCCGCCCCGATCCGCAGCCAGCCGTCCTCGGACGTCCAGTCCCGGAGCTCGGCGATCGGGTTGAGGTCGAGCAGCGCGGCCGGACGCCCCTTGTCCAGGTTGATCTCGACCATGACGTCGGTGCCGCCCTGGATGGGCGTGGCCTCCGGGCGTTCGGCCTTGACGGCCAGCGCCTCCGCCCAGGTGGTGGGTCGCAGGAAGTCCATGGCCTACTCCCAGGCCGGTCCGGCGTCGGGCGCGCCCTCGCGCAGCACCGCACCCTCGATCAGCCCGTACGGACGATCGGCCGCGAAGAACACCTCACCGTCGTTGTCGAGCCCGAACGGCGACAGATCGGCCAGGAAGTGGTGCTTGTTCGGCAGTTCGAGCCGGACTTCGGCGATCTCAGGGCATTCGGTGAGGACGCGGGAGCCCATCGCGTACAGGGTCTGCTGCAGGGACAGGCTGTAGGTGTCGGCGAACGCGGCCATCAGCGCTTGGCGCGCCTTCTCGTAGGACTTGTCCCAGTCCGAGGTGCCAGAGTGCCGCCACGTCGCCGTCACAGCCGTCGCCAGGATGCGGTCCCTGGTCTCCGGCAGGGTCGTGTACTCGTCCCGGACGAAACCCCAGAACTCGGAATTGGTGGTGTTGAGCAGGACCAGATCCTTCAGCCCGGAGACCACCCACGCCTGGTCGCCGTCGTAGTGCACGACGCAGGTGCGGGTCTCGCGGCCGTTGCGGGCGAAGGAGTGGCCGCCACGGCGGTCCCAGCCGTACTCGTCGATGGCCACCCGCGCCCGGTGAATGGTCGGCTGGGAGTCGACGAAGTGCCGGGCCAGCAGCAGCGCGAAGTCCTCGGCCGCGCCGATGCCGTGCTTCTTGGCGAACGCGAACACCGTGTTCTTCTGCGTGTCGGTGGCCAGGATGGCGGCGTTGTCGCCGGACAGGTGCACGTCGGTCATGTCGCCGGACAGCGCCGTGCTGACGTTGAGGTCCTTGATGTGGTGGGCGTCGCCGTGCTTGGTGACGCGGACCACCCGGGTCTCGGCCTTGCCGTACCGGTTCGGGCCCAGGACGAACAAAACTAACTCCCCCGATATGTCGAGTAGCCGAACGGGCTCAGTAGCAGCGGGACGTGGTGATGCGCGGTGGCGTCGCCGATCGTGAAGACGATGCTGACCTCCGGGAAGAACGCGTCCTCGCCGAGGTAGCCGGCCGTGTCGAAGACCAGCCGGTAGGTGGCCTCGTCCAGCTTGCCGGTCCACTCCCGGCCGAGCGGCGACCACTCCCTGATCCGGCCGTCCTCGTCGGTGCGGCCCTCCGCCAGCGGCACGAACCCGTGCGCGGCCCGGCAGGACAGGCGGACGAACACATCCTTGGCGGGGCATCCGCGCGCGGTGTCGAGCACGTGTGTCGAGAGTGTCATCGGCCCTCCCACAGCTTGGCCAGCCGGAGCTTGACGATCTTGCCGAGCTCGTCTCTGACGATCTTCCGTTCCACGTCCGGGTCGTTGGCGAGGCGGGCCAGCAGCAGGTCGAGCATCTCCTCGGCGGGGCGGCCGGTGGCGCAGATCAGGTAGACGTGGCCGAACCGCCGCTCGTACGCCTCGTTGCCCTGGCGGAGCGCGCCCAGGATGGCGGCGTCGGCGTGTGCCGTGCCGGCCTGTTCGGAGCGGGACCAGGACGCCTCGCGATCGGCCCCGGCGGCGCGGTCCCCGATCCTGGGGTGCGCGGCCAGCGCCTCCAGGACGTCCTCCCAGCTTAGCCCGGCCAGCGCCGCCTCCCCCGCCGCCGTCAGCTCCCCCACAGTCCGGTACGGCGCGAGCGCCAGCACCGCGTCGGCCCACCGCGGGGACGCGCAGCAGGCGAGCAGGTCAGGGCGGCCGAATTCGCGCATGGGAGCAAGTAGACACCGCCACCGGCGGCCAGGGCTAGGAACCGGAACTCCGAGCCTGCGGCCCTGTCGACTGGCCGGTTTTGTAGCTTGCTCCAACTACGCTGGAGCCCACTATGACGAACAATCCCATTGGCGGGCACGTGTCCGTCGCGGGCGGGCTGGCCACCGGCGGCCTGCGGTACGCGGCCGAGATCGGCGCCGAGATGATCCAGGTCTTCGTCACCAACCCGCGTGCGTGGGCGGTGAACGAGGGCATTCCCGCTGAGGACGCCAAACTCCGTGAGGCGGGGCTGCCGGTTTTCGCGCACACGCCGTACATGGTGAATTTCGGTTCGCCGACCGAGGCCACCATGACCGGCTCGGTGACGCTGGTCCGGCACACGCTGCGGCGGGGCGCCGAGATCGGCGCGCGAGGCGTGGTCGTGCACACCGGGTCCGCGGTCAGCCAGACGCGGGAGGCGGCGCTGCGGCAGGTGCGCGAGCAGTTGCTGCCGCTGCTGGACGAGATCCCGGACGACGGGCCCGACCTGCTGCTCGAGCCGATGGCCGGGCAGGGGCAGATGTTGTGCGCGACCGTCCAGGATCTGGGGCCCTACCTGGAGGCGCTGGACTTCCATCCGCGGGCCTGTATCTGCCTGGACACCTGCCACATGTTCGCCGCCGGTCACGATCTGGCCGCCCCCGGCGGGGTGGCGAAGATGCTGGAGGAGCTGAACCAGGTGGCGCCCGGCCGGCTGAAGCTGATCCACGCCAACGACTGCAAGGACGTGTGCGGGTCGAAGAAGGACAGGCACGAGAACATCGGGGCCGGTCACATCGGCGCGCAGCCGTTCGCCGACCTGATGCGCCATCCGGTCGCGGACGGGGTGTCGCTCTGCATCGAGACGCCCGGCAAGGCCGACAAGCACCGCGAGGACATCGACCTGCTGAAGAAGCTGCGCGGGTGACGGGAACGCCCGCGGCCCTCGATCCGGCCTCCCCCCGTATGGCCGGATCGTGGCCGCCGCCGCGGGCGCTCCCGTCGCTCCGCGCCGCCGTCCTACCCCCCCGAGTGAGGCCGGCGGCGCGGCTCGCGAGGCGAAACATTACGGCGCGTGATCAGAGGGGTGAAACCCGCTTCGGACGAGTGGTCGGAAGTTCGCGTTCTGCGGGTCCGGCTACCACGACGAGCGGCTTCCGGTGAGCGACGAGCGGTCGATTTCCGGCGTCGCCAGTTCCTCCGGCAGGTGCATCCTGGCCAGCAGCGCGGCCGTGCCCGCGGGCACCCGATGCCGCGTGACCAGCGAGATCGCCACCATGACCGCGAACGCGGCGGGCACCGCGACCAGCGCGGGGTAACGCCAGAGGGGCGTGAAAGAGGGGCTGGCGAATCGCACGGCCACCAGCGCGGCCGTCACCCCCGCCCCGGTGAGCAGCCCGGCCAGCGCGCCAGGCACGGACAGGCCCCGCCACCACACGCCCAGCACCAGCAGCGGGCACAGCGTGGCCGCCGACAGCCCGAACGCCAGCAGCACCAGCAGGATCGACGCCCCCGGCGGGGTGGCCCAGACGAGCACGAGAGCGCCCCCGGCGACCAGCAGCACCCCGCGCCGGAAGCCGCCCACGCCGCCGTTGAACAGGCTGGTGGAGAGCGTGCCGCCGACCGCCACCAGCACCCCGCAGGAGGTCGCCAGGAACGCCGCGAAGGCTCCCGCCGCCAGCAGCCCGGTCAGCACATCCCCGAGCCATCCTGGGGCCATCAGGGAGGGCAGCAGCAGGAGCACCTGGTCGGTGGGGATCCGGGGCGGCGCGTACCAGCGGCCCAGCAGGCCGTACACGGCGGGCATCACGGAGAACACGCTCAGCATGGCCAGCACCCCCACCACGGTACGGCGAGCCGCCCGGCCGTCCGGATTGGCATAGAAGCGCACCACGATGTGCGGCAACCCCATCACCCCCAGCGCCGAGGCCGTCAGCACGGTCACCAGGCCCAGCGTGGACGGATCACCGGCCCCGGCCAGCGTCTGCGTGACATACACCGGGCCCGACGGCGGGTGGCTCGGACGGTTCCACCAGATCACCCCGAGCACGGCCGCCACCCCGGCCAGCGAGCCGAGCTTGAACCAGAACTGCAGCGCCTGCACGCCGGTGCTGCTGCCCATCCCGCCCGCCAGCGCCACCACCAGCACGACGACGGTGACGGCCAGCCAGCCGGTCCACGGCGGCAGGCCGGTCAGCAGCCGCAGCACCAGCCCGGCCGCGTGCAGCTGAGCCACCAGGTGGACAAGCCCGATGAACAGGACGAGCACGGTCACCACCCGCCGCACGTGCACCGAACCCAGCCGCCACTGGGCGAAGTCGGCCAGCGTGTACGTCCCGGACCTGCGCAGCGGCGCCACCACCAGCACGAGCAGCACGACGAACCCGGCCGCGGCCCCCACCGAATACCAGAGCATCGGCCGCCCGTGCGCCGCGATCAGCCCGACCAGGCCGAGATACACGGCGGCGGAGGTGTACTCCGAGCTGATCGCCGACGCGTTCCACCAGGGCCGGACCGCGCGGGCCGCGACGTAGAAGTCCGCCGGGGTCGAATACCGCCGGGGCCGTATCGTGCCGACCACCACCGACGCCACCAGCACGCACACCACCCCGCCCAGCGTCGCCGCCACGGCAGTCCACATCAGCCCTCCCGCTCCCGGGCCTCGGCGCGCTCCGCGCGGCGGACATGCCACCAGGCCACCGCCACCCAGATCGGCGGCACGCCCGCCCCAAGGATCACCCAGGTCGCCGCGGACCCTCGCGGGAGCACCGCCAGCAGCGCGGGCAGGGCCGCGAAGACGCCCGCCACCACCGCCAGCGTGCGCAGCGCCTCGCGGAGCTGGCGGCGCATGATCGAAGCCGTCAGGGCGTCGTCGCGCTCGGCGCGGGTCACTGCCCGTCCCCGCCGCGGTACTGGCGGACGAGCTGCTCGCGGACCTGGCGGGTGTGGCGGCGGCTGACCGGCAGGGTCTCGGTGCCCACCCGGAGCAGCGCCCGGCCCGCGTCGAAGCGGAGCTCGCTGACGTGCCGGGCGTTGACCAGCGTGCTGCGGTGGGCGCGGATGAAGCCGGAACCGGCCCAGCGGCGTTCCAGCGCGCTCAGCGACATCCGCACCAGGAAGCCGCCGTCGGCGGTGTGCAGCCGCACGTAGTCGCCCTGCGCCTCGGCGTACCAGACCGCCTGCTGGGGGATGAAGCGGGTCCGGCCGCCCAGCTCCACGGGGATCACGTCCATGACCGCCTCGTCGGCGCCGGGCGCGGCGATGGCCGCGGACAGGCGGCGGACCGCTTCGGTCAGGCGCTCCGGACGCACCGGTTTGAGCAGGTAGTCCACCGCTTCGAGCTCGAACGCCTGCACCGCGCAGTCGTCGTGCGCGGTCACGAACACCAGCCGGGGCGGGGCGGGGAAGCCGCCGATCAGGCGGGCCAGGTCGAGGCCGTTCAGGCCCGGCATGCGGACGTCCAGGAAGACGCCGTCCAGCCGCTCCCCCGCGCCGATCATCTGGACCATGTCCTGCAGCGCCTTCACGCCGTCGGGGGCCGTGGCCACATGCCCCACCCGCGCGTCCTCGCGGAGCAGGTAGGACAGCTCCGACAGCGCCGGCGCCTCGTCGTCAACGGCCAGAACACGCAGCATCTGCACACCGTGCCGCGCGCGCGGCGCGACCGCAAGCGACACGCCAGCATTCAGTAATCATTTGACTACAACGAGCCATGGGCCGGGCGATATTTCGGTACTCGCAGCCGGATCCTGGTGCCCTTCCCCGGCGCGGTCTCGACCACGAGCCCGTACGCCTGGCCGTAGATCTGCCGCAGCCGCGAGTCCACGTTGCTGAGCCCGATCCCGCCCTCGTGATCCTCGGCCAGCACGGCCCGCACCCGGCCCGGCTCCATGCCCACCCCGTCGTCCTCGATCGAGATGTGCGCCTCAGGACCGGCGTCCCTGATCACCACCCGCACCTCGCCCGGCATGCCGTGCTTGATCGCGTTCTCCACCAGCGGCTGCAGGCACAGGAACGGCACCGGCACCGCCAGCACCTCCGGCGCGACCTGCACGCTGAACCGCAGCCGGTCGCCGAACCTGGCCCGCTCCAGCAGCAGGTAACGGTCCACGCAGGTCAGCTCGTCCGCCAGGGTGGTGAAATCCCGGGCCCGGCGCAGCGAATACCGGGCGAAATCCGCGAAGTCCACCAGCAACTCCCGCGCCCGCTCCGGATCCGTACGGACGAACGACGCGATCGTCGTCAGCGAGTTGTACACGAAATGCGGGGAGATCTGTGCCCGCAACGCCCGGGTCTCCGCGGCCACCGCCCGCCGCCGCGACTGATCCAGCTCGGCCAGCTCCAGCTGCCCCGACACCCAGCGAGCGACCTCGATCACCGTCCGCACCAGCGCCGCGGTGACCTCGGCGTCAGAGGCGACCAGCGCCCCCACCACCCGCCCGGCCACCATCAGCGGCACCACCACGCCCCCGTCCACCAGGTGGGTCCGCCCGCTCGCCAGCACCGCCCGCGCCCCCGCCAGCGCCTGCGCGTCACCAGGCCGCCGCTCCCCCGCCCCCGCGAGCACCTGGTCGGTCGAGGTCACCACCAGCGACGCCGTCCCCAGCAGGCACCGCAGATGCCGGACGGCCTTGCGCGCCGACTCCCGGGTCAGACCCGTACGCAACGAGGGCGCGGCCCGCCCCGCGACCCGCAACGTGGCGAACGCGGCCGGCTCACCCGCCGGGGGCCTGCGCCGGGAGACCCAGAACCCGGACAGGCCACAGAGCGCGCACACGAGTAACCACACGGTGACGGACACGCGGGCCACCGTAGCGGCAGGCGGCCCGCTAGGGCGGTCCCTCGCCCGGGTCCTCCTGGTATGAGTACCGCTGCTCCCGCCAGGGGTCGGCGATGTTGTGGTAGCCGCGCTCCTCCCAGAAGCCGCGCCGGTCCTCGGTCAGGTATTCGATGCCGCGCACCCATTTGACGCTCTTCCACGCGTACAGGTGCGGCACGACCACCCGGACCGGGAAGCCCCGCTCGGGGCTCAGCGGCTTGTCGTCCAGGTCGGTGGCGAACAGGGTGGTCTCGCGGTCGAAGTCGCTCATGCGGAGGTTGGCGCTGTAGCCGTACTCCGCCCAGACCATGACATGCCGCACGCCGGGCGCGGGGGGCACCGCCGCCAGCAGGGCGCGCGCCGGGATGCCCGCCCACTCGTTCCCCATGATCGAGAACTTGGTCACGCAGTGGAAGTCGGCCATCACGGTGGTCCGCGGCAGGGCCGCGAACTCCTCCCACGTGTACGCGGGCGTCTGCCCGCCGGCCGTGGCGCCGAAGACCTGGAAGCGCCACGTCTGCGGCCGGAACGCCGGCACTCTGCCGTAGTGGATGACCGGCCTGCCGCGCGGAATGTACTGCCCGGGGGGCAGGCGGCTCTCCTCCTCAGGAAACTCCGGCACCCGCCCATCCTGCCATCCACCAGAAAGCGCTCACCCACCGGGTCATTTCCCGCCATCTCACACGTTGATCAACTCACTGGCCGGACCGGAGGGAGTGCGATATATTTCTCACATGCGTAGTGTCGCGGTGCCCAGGTGCTGCCCTTCATCGAGGTCAAAATGAGAACAGCTACGCATGTGAGAAATATGTCAACTTCTTCGTTTTGGTATGGCGACGGACCCGTGAGGACCGTTCGCCACCGCGTGTTGCGCTAGCAGCCAACGGCGAACGAAAGCCCCGGGTCCGGATCGGACTCGGGGCTTTCCGCGTATGAGGAGAGAAATCATGGTCATCGTCATGGCCCCCACGGCCACCCTTGAGGACATCGAGGAGATCGTCTCCCTGGTCGGCACGGCGGGGGGTGAGGCGTTCGTGTCGCGCGGCGTGAGCCGTACCATCATCGGGCTCATCGGGGATGTGGAGCGGTTCACGGCGCTCAACCTGGGCGGGCAACGCGGGGTCGCCGAGGTGATGCGGGTGTCGACGCCGTTCAAGCTGGTGAGCCGGGAGAACCATCCGGAACGGTCGACGATCCGGGTGGGCGGGGTGCCGATCGGTCCTGACACGGTCACGCTGATCGCGGGGCCGTGCGCGGTGGAGACGCCGCAGCAGACGCTTGAGGCCGCCCAGATGGCGAAGGCGGCGGGGGCGTCGCTGCTGCGCGGGGGCGCGTACAAGCCGCGGACCTCGCCGTACGCGTTCCAGGGGCTGGGCGAGGCGGGCCTGCGCATCCTGGCGGAGGTGCGGGAGCAGACCGGGTTGCCGATCGTCACCGAGGTGATGGACGCCCATGACGTGCCGCTGGTGGCCTCCTACGCGGACATGCTCCAGGTCGGCACCCGCAACACGCAGAACTTCGCGCTGCTGCAGGCCGTCGGCAAGGCCGGGAAGCCGGTCATGCTCAAGCGCGGCATGAGCGGCACGATCGAGGAATGGCTGATGTCCGCCGAGTACATCGCCCAGCGCGGCAATCTCGACATCGTCCTGTGCGAGCGCGGCATCCGCACCTTCGAGACCGCCACCCGCAACACCCTGGACGTCTCCGCCGTCCCCGTCGCCCAGCGCCTCTCCCACCTGCCGGTCGTCATCGACCCGTCGCACTCCGGCGGACGCCGCGACCTGGTCCTCCCCCTCACCCGCGCCGCCATCGCGGTCGGCGCGGACGGCATCATCATCGACGTGCACCCCCACCCGGAGCAGGCCCTGTGCGACGGCCCCCAAGCCCTCGTCGACGGCGACCTCCACGACCTCGCCGAGATCATGCGCACGTTCCCGCCCCTGATGGGCCGCACCCAGGTCAGCGACGCCCTCCCCGCTTGACGATCCCTGGCCCCGCTCCGGCGGGGCTCAGGCGTCGAGCTTGTACGCCTGGATGGAATCGGCGAGCTGCGAGGCGAGTTCTTCCGCGTCCAGACGGCGTTCGATGAGTTTGAGGTCCTCGATCTTCGCGGCGAGTTCCGGGTTCCTGGCGGCCAGGAGGGTGCAGCAGTCCTCGTCCGGGAGTTCGGAGATCTCCAGGGTGCCGATGCGGCGGGCCTCGGCGATCACCTCGGATTTGTCCAGGCCGATGAGCGGGCGCAGGATCGGCAGGTCCACCGCGCTCTCCTGGGCGACGATGTTGGCCATGGTCTGGGAGGACACCTGGCCGAGGGAGTCGCCGGTGACCAGGGCGCTGGCCTTGTGGCGGCGGGCCACCTCGGCGGCCGTCTTGAGCATCAGGCGGCGCTGGGCGATCATGGCCAGGCGGTCCTGGCCCGAGGCGCGGATCGACTGCTGGGCCTTCCCGAACGGGACCACCCAGAGGCGGGACCTGCCCTGGAACGCGTCCAGGCGGCGGACCAGCGCATACGCCTTGTAGATCGACTCCGAGGTGGTGAACGGGATGCCGGAGAAGTGCAGGAAGTCCACCCGCAGGCCGCGGCGCATCATCCGGTAGGCGGCCACCGGGGAGTCGATGCCGCCGGACATCAGGACCAGGCCGCGACCGCTGGAGCCGACCGGGAGCCCGCCCTGGCCGGGACGGCCGTTGGTGTAGAGGAAGACCTCGTCGCGGTCGACCTCGATGGAGACGGTCAGCTCGGGGTGGCTGAGGTCGACGGGCAGGCCGTAGGCGTCGTGGAGTTCGCCGCCGACGAGGCGGTCGAGCTCGCTGGAGCGCAGCGGGAAACGTTTGTCGCGGCGGCGGGAGCGGACCGCGAAGCGGGCCCTGCGGGCCACCTCGGGGGTGTCCCTGACCAGTTCGAGCGCGGCTTTGGTGACCACGGAGGGGTCCTTGGCTACGCGCCAGGCCAGGTGGACCAGGACGATGCCGGGGACCTCGCTGACCCGGGCCGCGACCGCCTCGGCGATCTCGACGCCGGTGCCCTCGGGCAGGAACAGCGCGACGACGCCGTGGCGCTGCCGGATGTCGAGCTGATAGTCCTTGAGCGCGAATTTGATGTTGGCCCGCAGCCGCTGCTCGAACACCTCGCGGTTCCGGCCCTTGAGGATGATTTCGCCAAGCTTGAGGAGAACACAGGGCTCGCCCAGCGCGGTCATGGTCATTGCTGCGTTCCTCCGGAGGGGTGCGACCTTCCCACTTTAGTCCAGGTCGGCCAGGCCCTTCTCGATCGCGTATCGCACCAGCTCCACCCGGTTGTGCAGCTGGAGCTTGCTCAGCGTGTTCTGCACGTGGTTCTGGACCGTCCGGTGGGAGAGCACCAGGCGCTCGGCGATCTGCCGGTAGGAGAGCCCCTTCGCGACCAGCCGCAGGATCTCGGTCTCCCGGTCGGTGAGGCGCGGCCCGTCGTCCTCGGCGGCCTTGGGCTGGGCGGCCAGCCGCCGGTACTCGCCCAGCACCAGACCGGCCAAGCCGGGCGTGAACACCGCGTCCCCGTCCGCGGTCCGCTTGACCGCGTCCAGGAACTCCTCCCGGCTCGCCGATTTCACCAAATATCCGGACGCGCCTGCTTTGACGGCTTCGAGGACGTCGTCCTGCTCGCCGCTGGCCGACAGCACCAGGACCCGGGGCGGGTGCTCGGAGGCCCCCAGCCCGCGCGCCACCTCGACCCCGGGCAGGTCGGGCAGTTGCAGATCGAGGATCACCAGCTCGGGCCGGACCGCCGCCGCGATGCGCAGGGCCTGCCGCCCCTGCCCCGTGGTCGCGACGATCTCATACCCGGCCTCTCCGAGATCCCGCGCCACACCCTCGCGCCACATCGGATGATCGTCCACCACCATGACCCTCATGCCGTCACTATTAACAAGAAAACCGTCCCATAGCCAGCCGCATCACCGCCGATCAGGCGACCCACCGTTGCGGCCGTCCAGATCACGCCTTTCTTATTAAAACGGCACCGACATCTCGATCTCGGTGCCGTCCGACGAAGAAAGGATGGTGACGCTCCCGCCGAGATCGGCGACCCGGCCCCGGATCGACTGGGAGACCCCGAGCCGCCCGTCGGCCGCCGCCGCCGCCAGCCGCCCCTCGGGGATGCCGGGCCCGTCGTCGCGGACGGTCACGACCACCCGGTCCGGTTCGCTCTCCACCAGGATCCAGGCGCGGGCGTGCTCCCCGCAGTGGCGGCGCACGTTGTCCAGCGCGTTGCCGACGGCGGCGGTGAGCTCGTCCACGGCGCGTGGAGAGAGCGGCACCGGGTCGGCGGGGGTGGCCACGGTGACCTGGGCCGAGCCGTACCGGCGCAGGGCGTCGCCCAGGTCGGAGCGGTCGGCCGGAGCGCGGCGGGCGGGCACGAAACGGCGGCGCGAGCGCAGGGAGCGGTCGGGGCGAGGGCCTGATCGGATGAGTTCGCGCAGCACGGCCTCCTGCTCCCCGGCCAGGCGGCCCAGGTCGGCCGCCTCGCCGCCGATCTCGGCGCCGCGCCGCTGGACCAGCGCCAGCACCTGGAGCACCGAGTCGTGGATGCCCCGGGCCAGGCGTTCCCGCTCCCGTCCGGCGGCCTCGATCTCGATGGCCCGCTGCATGCGCTCCTCGGCCTGCTTGGCCAGCCGGGCCACGTGGCCGATCACGATCCCGGCCAGGAACAGCAGCACCGCGCCGTTGACCGGCACCGCGGCCAAGTCGAAGCCGCGCACGCCGCGCAGCCACAGGTCGGCCACCGACATCACGGCCGCCGCGACGCCCCCGCCGCGACGCCCGGAGTACACGCCCCAGGCCAGGACCGGCGCGGCCACCCAGGTGGCGGTGACCGGCATGGTGTTCGCGGTGGCCTGGGGCCCCTGGACGTACACGGTGGACAGCAGGCAGGCGGCGCTGAGCAGCAGGTCGAGCGTGAGCAGCGGCCAGCCGCGCAGCGCCTCGACGGAGTAGGCGTAGGTCGCGGCGGCGGTCCAGCCGGCCATCACGCCGATGACGATCCACCCGGTCACCGGGTGGGCGTAGCCGCCCGACTGCAGCAGCAGGATCGCCGCGTATCCCAGCGACGCGATCCGGAAGACCGCGATGGCCCGCCAGAAAGGCCCTTCGATCCCCATCGCCACGCTCCCAATGTACGGCTCCGACAGATCATCCAAACAATCCGACAATGATCACATAAAGGCGCGGACATCATTTGTCGCCGAGAAGTATGACAAACCGTAATCAATCACAGCGATATTCGGCACTTTCGGCTGACATAATCCAAAATTCAACCGTACAAAAGGAGCATGCATGTCACATATCAACCACTTTGCACATGGGTGGGTGACGCCCGTGCTCGCCTACCTGATGTCCGTGGTTGGATCGCTCCTAGGACTCATGCTGACCGCGCGGGCCCGCTCGGCCGAGGGCTCCGCGCGGGTGCGCTGGCTCATCGGCGGCGCTCTCTCGATCGGCGGCACCGGGATCTGGGTCATGCACTTCATCGCGATGATGGGCTTCGACGTCCCGGGCACCCTGATCCGCTACAACGTGCCGCTCACGATCGTGTCCTTCGTGATCGCCGTCGCGGTCGCCTTCGGCGGCCTGCTGGTGGTCTCGCGCGGCGGCGGCCGGGCGCTCCCGCTGCTGGTGGGCGGGCTGATCACCGGCGTCGGCGTGGCCGCCATGCACTACACGGGCATGTTCGCGATGAACATGTCCGGCCAGGTGAACTACGACATCCTGGTCGTGGCGATCTCCGTGCTGATCGCCGTCGTGGCCGCGACCGTCGCCCTCTGGTTCACCCTGCGCGTCGAGGGGGCGCTGGCCACCATCGGCGCGGCCCTGATCATGGGCGTCGCGGTGAACGGCATGCACTTCACCGGCATGTACGCGATGAGCGTCCGCCTCCAGGAAGGCCTGTCCACCGGCGGCGCCGAGGCGATCGACTTCCTGCTCCCGCTCCTGGTGGGGATCAGCCTGCTGACCGTGGGCCTGCTGCTCGCGGTGCTGCTGTCCCCCTCGGCGGCGGAACTGCGCGAGGACGCCGCCATCCTGGCCCGGCTGGAGAGCCGCCGCCAGAGCCAGAACGGGACCCTACCGCCGCCGGTCCAGGAACCCACGCGGAAGGACTCGCTCTTCACGCCCAGGAACCAGTAGGCCCGCGCCCGCCAACCGGGCGCGAGCCGTGTGTTCGATCTAGCCGAAGAAGACCTCGGCCTCCTCGTAGCGGTGCGGCGGAACCGTCTTGAGCTCGGCCGTCGCGGCGTCCAGGCCCACCCGGACGATCTCGGTGCCCTGCAGGCCGACCATCTTGCCGTAGTCGCCGTCGTGCACGGCGGTGATCGCGGCCAGGCCGAAGCGGGTGGCCAGCACCCGGTCGTACGCGGTGGGGGTGCCGCCGCGCTGGATGTGGCCGAGCACGGTGGTCCTGGCCTCCTTGCCGGTCCGGCGCTCGATCTCCTGGGCCAGCCGCTCGCCGACGCCGCCCAGCCGGACGTGCCCGAACGCGTCGAGGTCGCCGGTCTGGACCGCCATCTGCCCCTCGATCGGGTGCGCGCCCTCGGCCACCACGATGATCGGCGAGTAGCGGGTCTTGAAGCGGGACTCCACGTACTCGCAGACCTTGTCGATGTCGAACGGCTTCTCCGGGATGAGGATCACGTTCGCCCCGGCGGCCATGCCGGCGTGCAGCGCGATCCAGCCCGCGTGCCGGCCCATGACCTCGCAGATCAGCGCGCGGTGGTGGGACTCGGCGGTGGTGTGCAGGCGGTCGATGGCCTCCATCGCGATGTTGACGGCCGTGTCGAAACCGAAGGTGTAGTCGGTCGCGTTCAGGTCGTTGTCGATCGTCTTGGGCACGCCGACGACCTTCACGCCCCGGTCGAAGAGCTGCTTGGCGACGCCGAGCGTGTCCTCACCTCCGATGGCGATCAGCGCGTCCACTCCGTGGGTCTCAAGGTTTTCCTTGATCCGCTCGACGCCACCCTCGATCTTGATCGGGTTGGTCCGCGACGATCCCAGGATCGTGCCACCGCGCGGCAGGATGCCACGCACCGCCTGGACGTCCAGCGTCATCGTCTCGCCTTCCAGGGGACCTCTCCAGCCGTCCCGGAATCCGACGAACTCGTGACCGTAGACGCCGGCCCCCTTCCGCACCACCGCGCGGATCACCGCGTTCAGGCCGGGACAGTCCCCACCACCGGTGAGCACTCCAATACGCATGTCGGGTTCCTCCATATGGATAACGCGGCCAGACTAGTCGGGACGCTGACGGGAGGCATTCTGCCTCCTGGTGACAACAATGGTCTAGACCAAAAAGTGAGGCTCCGTGGGTGTTTTGGCGATAGACGCTGGCACGACCGGGGTCACCGCCCTCGTGGTGACCGAGGATGGGCGAATCGACGGCCGCGGGTACGCGGAGTTCGCTCAGCACTTCCCGGAACCCGGGTGGGTGGAACACGCCCCCGAGGAGATCTGGCAGGCGACGCTGGCAGCCTGCCGTACCGCGCTTGACCAGGCAAGTACCCCGCCCCGGTGCGTCGGAATCACCAACCAGCGGGAGACGGCGGTGCTTTGGGACCGGCGCTCGCTGGCCGCGCCGCGGCGGGCGATCGTGTGGCAGGACCGGCGATCTTCGGCGATCTGCGCGCGGCTGCGGGAGGCCGGGCACGAGCCTCGTGTGACGGAACTCACGGGGTTGCGGCTCGACCCTTACTTCACCGGGACCAAGCTCACGTGGCTGGCGGAGAACGATCCGGTCGAAGGGGATCCGGCGATCGGGACGGTGGATTCCTACCTGATCGCCCGGCTCACGGGCGGCGCGCGGCATGTGACCGATCCGTCCAACGCGTCCAGGACCCTGCTGTACGACATCGTCGCGGGCGCCTGGTCGCCGGAGCTGTGCGAGCTGTTCGGGGTGCCGATGGACGCGCTGCCGGAACTGGTCCCCAACTACGGGGAGATCGGCCGGACCGATCCGGATTCGTTCCTGGGGCTCGACCTGCCGATCAGCGGGCTGGCGGGCGACCAGCAGGCGGCCCTGTTCGGGCAGACGTGCTTCACCCCGGGCGACGTGAAGTGCACCTACGGCACGGGCTCCTTCATCCTGGTCAACACCGGCGACCAGGTGGTCAGGTCGGACGCGGGGCTGCTCACGACGGTCGCCTGGGAGGACCCTTCCGGCAACCGGACGTACGCCCTGGAGGGTTCGATCTTCGTCACCGGTTCGGCGATCCAGTGGCTCAGGGACGGGCTCGGCATCCTGGACACGGCGGCCGAATCGGAGGCCGTGGCGAGGTCGGTGCCGGATTCGGGCGGGGTGGTCTTCGTGCCCGCGCTGACCGGCCTCGGCGCGCCGCACTGGGATCCTGAAGCGCGCGGCACGATCTTCGGCCTGACCCGGGGGACGACGAAGGCGCATCTGGTCCGCGCCACCTTGGAGGCGATCGCGTTCGAGGTGCGCGACATCGTGGCGACCATGGACGTCAGGGTCATGAAGGCCGACGGCGGGGCCAGCGCGAACGATCTGCTCATGCAGCTGCAGGCCGACCAGCTGGGCATCCCGGTCGAACGCCCGGTCATCCAGGAGACGACCGCGCTCGGCGCGGCCTTCCTGGCCGGGCTCGGGGTCGGCGTCTGGTCCTCCCCCGAGGAGCTCCGCAAGACCTGGCACCTGGACCGGCGCTTCGACCCCGGCGCCGACGACGGCACGGCCTACGCCCGCTGGCGGCGCGCCGTGGACCGCTCACGCGGCTGGGCCTGACCCCACCACACAACTCGGCGACCCGAGGGCGATCACCGCGCCGGTCGGCTCGGGCACGCCGCCGGCCAGCCGGAACTCGGCCACTTCGCCAGAGTGCTGGTTGGCGACGTAGAGCTTCTTTTCGGTGAGCCTCCCGTCGGCGAACGCGAAGTGCCGCGGCCAGGTCCCTCCGCTCGGCACCTCGGCGACCAGTTCCAGGGTCTCCGGATCGAACACGGAGATCGTGTTCGGTCCCCGGTTGCCGACGTAGAGATGCTCGCCGTGCAGTTGGAGATGCGAGGGATGGTTCTGGAGGTCGGTCCGGGTCGCGGGGGTCCGCGCGAGTTCCTTCCAGTCCGTGTCGTACGCCCTGACCACCCCGTCCAGCTCCCCCACGAGATACCACCGGTCGTCCCGGCAGTCCATGTGCCGGGGTCCCGAGCCGGGGGTGAGCCGCACCGGCGGCAGCACCTCGACCTCGTCGTCCACCTGGTAGCGCCGGATCTCGTCGGTGCCCAGGTCGCTGACGTGCAGGATGTTGTCGGGGTCGAAGACGGCCTGGTGGGCGTGCGGGCCGAGCTGCCGGTCCAGGTCGGGGCCGGAGCCGTGGTGCGGGAACTCCAGGGCGGGGCCGTCGAAGCGGCCCTCGGCGTCGAGGCGGTGCAGGCTGAGCACGCCGTCCATGTAGTTGGACACGGCCAGCCAGGCTCCCGCGGGGTCGACGGCGGCGTGGCAGGGGGAGGCGCCGCCGCTGGACCGCGATTCGATGGTCTCGAAGCCCTGGACGACGGAGATCCGGCCGTCGTCGATCTCGCTCACCACGTACAGCAGGGGAAGTTTCGGATGCGCGGCCAGGAACGAGGGAGCGGTCACCGGGATCCCCCCGACGACGGCGAGCTCGCCGTCCACCACGGAGACCTTCGACTCATAGCCACCGACATACACACCCACGCAGAGCTCCTTGTTTCAGCCGACAGGCCCGCACATTAGCCCACCGGGGCAATCCAGGCTATTGTTGCCTAAGTCAACGGATTCGTTGAGGAGAGCAATGGATATGATCGCCGAGGTCCGGGCCTTCAACCGCTTCTACACGGCGGTGATCGGAATGCTCCGATCTGGAATGCACGACTCGCCCTACTCGCTCACCGAGGCGCGAGTGCTGTTCGAGCTCAACCGGTCCGCCGGAGACGTCGAGGTGGGCGAGATCAAGCGCTTACTGGGACTGGACGGCGGCTACCTCAGCCGGGTGCTGGCCCGGCTCGAAGGCGACGACCTGGTCCGGCGCGAACGGTCGGCGGCCGACGCCCGCCGCCAGGTGGTCACCCTCACCGCCCAGGGCCGCGACACCTACGCCCACCTGGACGAACGTTCCGACGCCGAGGTCGGAGCCCTGCTTGACGCCCTCCCCGAGCGCGACCGGGCCCGTCTGGTGGCCAGCATGAGCACGATCCGCGAGATCCTGGGCGAGAAATCCGACAAAGCCCCCTACGTCATCAGACCTCCGCGGCCCGGCGACCTTGGCTGGGTAGTCTCCCGCCACGGCGCCGTCTACGCCCGGGAATATGGCTGGGGTCCCGACTTCGAGGCCCTCGTCGCCCGCATCTGCGCGGACTTCCTGGACAACCAGTCCGACCCAGGCCAATCCGGCTGGATCGTCGAAGTCGACGGCCATCGCGCGGGCTGCGTCTTCTGCGTGCGCAAGGACGCCACCACCGCCCAGCTCCGCCTGCTCCTGGTCGAACCCTCGGCCCGCGGCCTGGGCATCGGCTCCCGCCTGGTCGAGGAATGCCTGCGCTTCGCCCGCGACGCCGGCTACCAGACCATCATGCTCTGGACCCGCGACCCCCTCACCTCCGCCAGAAGGATCTACGAATCAGCGGGCTTCAAACTCACGGCCGATGAGCCCGGTGAAGGTTTCATGGAGCAGTTCTGGGAGCGCCCGCTCTAATTCCCATCTTCACGGATGGAAGGAGTGGTCCGGGCGGCTCAGGTGCGGAACGGACCGGTGACCTCGTAGGTGACGCCGGAGCGGTTGGAGCCGGTGGTGCCGCGCTGGGAGGAGAAGTAGAGGCGGTCGCCGTCGGGGGCGAAGGCCAGGCCGGTTATCTCGGATCTGCCGTGGCCGACCAGGCGGAGGAACGGGGCGACCTCGCCGTCGGCGGTGATGATGTTGATCTCCATGTTGCCGCCGTCCTCGGCCACGAACAGGTCGCCGGAGCGGGAGACGTACACGTTGTCGACGCCCTTGAGGGGGGCGTTGGCGTCGTAGAGGATGGAGAGCTCGCGGGCGGCGGCGTCGTAGGCCCAGACGCGGTTGTCGCCTTTGGTGGTGAAGTAGCAGAAGCCGCCCGAGTAGTAGCAGCCTTCGCCGCCGTTGAAGCGGATCGCGTTCTCGACCTGGTCGCGGGTGGGTTCGTACGACGCGGACGGGTTGGGGATCCGCCGCCACCGGACCGGCCCCGGGCCGTCGCCGACCATGACCTCCAGGACGCCGGTGGTCAGATCGCCCCAGTCCTGCGGGCGGAACCGGTAGAAGCAACCGTCCGGCTCGTCCTCGGTCAGGTAGACGACCTCGCGGTCGGGGTCGCAGGCGGCGGCCTCGTGCTTGAAGCGGCCCATGGCGAGGCGGGGGGCGGCGGCGCGGTAGCCGTACGGGTCGCATTCGAAGACGCGCCCGCGGACGGTCTCCTCGCAGGACAGCCAGGTGTTCCAGGGGGTCGCGCCCCCGGCGCAGTTGCGGTCGGTGCCGGACAGGATGCGGTAGCCCGTCTTGATCGTGCCGTCCGGCCCGAAGCGGAGCGCGGAGACGCCGCCGACCACGGGGACCTCGGAGTTGGAGACGTAGATCCACCCGTCGCCGTCGGCGAAGCAGGCCCCGCCGTCGGGGGCGGGATGCCAGGTCAGGCCGCCGACGCGCTGCCCGGAACGGCCGACCACGCGGCTGGTGAACCCTTCCGCCAGGGCGATGGCGTTCTTGTCGGGTTTGGCCAGCGCGCCGTAGGGTCCCTTGCCGCGTACGGCACCACCGGCGCGGGCCGCCGCCGTGGGAGTGGGCGACGGGACGGCCGAAGGCGTGGCGGCGGGGGCGGGCGCCGCGCAGGCGGACCGCCAGAGTGAGCCGGTGAGCGCGGCCAGGGCCCCCGAGCGGACGAACGTGCGGCGCAACATAATCTCCTCCCACTACGGCACGCTACGCGCGACGGGTCTCGCCAGTCGATCGAACGCGCATGAACGCCCGGGGAATCCGCACGGTTCTCGCACCCAAACTTTGCGCAAACCGTGGCCTCCCCCCTGGTGAACGGCCCTTACAGTGATCGTCGCCATGCCTTACCGCGGAGCGCCGAGATGACCAGCGCCATCACCGACAGAACCAGCTCGCCCACCATCACCAGGCGGAAGGCGCTGGTCTTCCTCGACCCCGACGAGCCCGGCCGGCGTGCCCCGGAACCGGCGCGGCGGCTGGTGAGCGCGCTGCGCGGCTGCGGGTTCGAGGTGGACGCGCCGCAGAGCCTGGACAGCCGGGACCACCAGCGGCTGAGCACCTTCCTGGACGAGGGCGCGCCCGGCGACCTGCTGCTGGTGCGCTGGCCGCGCACGGCGCTGTGGAGCGGCAGCGACTTCACCACGCTGATCCGCGGCTTCGGCGCCAGGGCCGGGGACTCGGCGGCCTCGGCGCTGCTGATGGTGGTCGACTTCGGCTGGATCGGCGGCGCCGCCGCCGACGAGCCCACGGTCAGCACGCTGCTCACCCCGCCGGGCGTGGCCGCCGCCGCCCTCACCACGGGCCTGGCCATCGGCGCGGAGGTGCGGCCCGGCGGCCTCTCGCTGACCGAGGTGGTGGCCACCGGCCTGCTCGACGGCGCGACCGACCTGGACCGGGATGGAGTGATCTCGGTCGGCGACCTGCTGGCGCACGCGCTGGCCGTGTTCGGCGAGGACGCCGAGTTCCAGCCGCGCCTGCTCACCTCGGCCGAGGGCCTGGAGATCCCGGTCGCGCTCACCCCGCCCGCCCCCGGCTCCGGCATCCCGCCCGAGCTCGCGCCCGCCCGCGACCGGGTGGGCGGCCAGCCCACGTCCGCGGAGCGGCTGGTCGGCATGGTGTACGACGAGTATCTGGGCGCGGACGCCCAGGCGCTGCTGCGGCGCGGCTCGCTGCTGGCCGACGACGAGGAGCTGACGCCGGAGGTGGCCGGGCTGCTGACCGGCCGCCCAGAGGCGCGGGCCGAGCTGGCCGAGTGGCGGCTGCTCGGCACGGGCATGCCCTTCGTGCATCCGAGCGTGGCGGAGGCCGGGCGGGCCCGGCTCACGGCGGCCGAGCTCGACGAGGTGCCCGGGGTGCTGCGCCGGTGGCGGGCCGGACACCGGACCGTGCAGCCCCGGGCCCGGCTCACCCCCGACCGCTGGACCATCGACGACGGCCTCGGGCATCGGGTGTACGCGGAGGCGATCGCCGCCTTCGTCCGCCATCCGGAGACCAGGCCGCCGCTGACGATCGGCATCAAAGGGCCGTGGGGCACGGGCAAGACCTCGCTGATGCGGATGATCCAGAACGATCTGGACCCGGGGGCCGCAACCGGGAACCCGGGGCCGATCCAGCTGCCCCGGGCCCTGTCGGCCCGGCCACCGTCGCGGCTGCTCAAGCTGGCGGGGCGGCTGTGGCCCGGCCCCGACCGGGTGACCAATGCCGAAGTCCGGAACTGGGCGAAACGACCGCCGGAGCCGTTGTCCGAGGCGGCGGCCGGGGCAAGCGGGTGGCGGCCGACCGTGTGGTTCAACCCGTGGATGTACCAGAACGGCGAGCAGGTGTGGGCCGGTCTCGCGCACGAGATCATCACCCAGGTCACCGCGCGGCTGCCCCGGGCCGAGCGGGAACGCTTCTGGCTGCGCCTCAACCTGGCCAGGATCGACCGAGAGGTGGTCAGGCGCCGGGCCTACCGGCTGGCGGCGCTGCGCCTGGTGCCCACCGCGCTCGGCCTGGCCATGGCGCTGCTGCTGGCGGGCGCCTCCCAGCTGGCCACGCCGCTGCTCCCGGCCCTGGAGGGCACCGCCGCCGCGATCTCCTCGGCGGGCGCCCTGGCCGCGGTGGCCACCGGCTGGGTACGGCTCGCGCGTTTCTTCACCGAATCCGCCGATACCGCCTTCACCACCCTGGTCCACCCGCCCGACCTGTTCGCGCCCCCACCGGAGACCGGCGACCTGCTCGCCGAGCCCGGCTACAGCGCCAGGACCGGCTTCCTGCACCTGGTCCAGACCGACATGCGGCACGTGCTCGGCCTGGTGGCGACGGAGGAACGCCCGCTGGTGGTGTTCGTGGACGACCTGGACCGGTGCTCGTCCGGCACCGTGGCCCAGGTGATCGAGGCGATCAACCTGTTCCTGGCCGGGGAGTTCCCCGACTGCGTCTTCGTGCTGGCCATGGAGCCCGAGGTGGTGGCCGCCCACGTCGAGCTGGCCTACCGCGACCTCACGGAGTCGATGCCGGAGAGCCTCCGCCAGGGCATCGGCTGGCGGTTCCTGGAGAAGATCGTGCAGCTGCCGCTGTCGGTCCCGCTCCTGGCCGACGACACCCGCCTACCGGCATATGTCCGAGCTTTGATGGGAATTTCGGACACGCGACGCATGCCCGAAATGCGGGTGCCGCAGCAGCAGCCGCAGAACCTCGACCAGGAGCTGGTGGCCCGGCTCGAGCACGCGATCCGCGCCCGGCGGCCCCAGGCCGACACCCTCGACTCGATCGCCAGGGCCACCCAGCACGTCGTCGGCGCGCCCGCCGAGACCGCGGGGACGCTGGGCGGGCTGTGGCGGGAGACGCGCGCCGCCGCCGACCGGGTCTTCGACGACCTGTACAGCGACGAGAACGCCTACCGCGCGATCGAGGTGGCGCTGCCCGCCCTGTCGGCGAGCAACCCGCGCGAACTCAAGCGCTACGTCAACGTGTTCCGCTTCTACTCGTTCGTCACCTACCGCCAGCGCCTGGCCGGGGAGCGCCCGGCGAGCGACGCCGAGGTGGCCAAGCTCTCGGCGCTCACCGTGCGCTGGCCGCAGCTGCTGTCCCTGCTGACCCGGGACTGCCCGGTGCGGAACGAGACCACGCTCGGCCTGCTCGAACAGGCCGCGCGTGCGGATGACTGGGTGGAAACCGCCCAGCTGGTCGGAGTGCCGGCGGAGGCGAGCGCGCCCCTCAGGGCGCTGCTCGCCTCCGGCCCTCCGGTCGCCGATCTGGCCAGGCGCCTGCTCTAACGCTGGGCCTGGATCATCCAGTGGTGCTTCTCCAGGTCCCGGGTGAGACCGATGAGGAGATCCTGGGTGACCGGGTCGGGCCGCTCGGTGGCGTCGATCCGCTTCCGCATCCGCCGGATGATCGACTCCAGGATGTCGGTCATCGCGGCGATGACCTTGCCGTCCTCGATCGGCCCCGCGTCCAGGTGCGGCACCTGGCTGTCGTTGGCGATCGTGGTGGCGCGCCCGTCCGGGCTGACGCCGATGGCGACGGCCCGCTCGGCGACGAGGTCGGCCGTCTTCCTGGCCATCTTGACGATGTCGTCGAGCTGCAGGTGGATCGAGCGGAAGAAGCGCCCGGTCAGGTTCCAGTGCGCCTGCTTGCCCACGAGCGACAAGTCGAGGAGGTCGAGCAGGGCGCCCTGCAGCGCCTCCCCGGTGATCTTCTTGTTCTCGGCGGTCAGAAGGCTGGTAATTGGAGCCATGCTTGGTCCTTCCATCGAGATTGAGGGTTATTCAAAAGGAGCCCGGCGCGGTTCGACGAGTCGCGCCGACCTGCTGGGACGTCGCGAGGGCGACCTTTTGAATAATCCTCACTGACCTATATCGGTCAACCCGAAAAGGGCCGACCCTGTTCCGTAGTTGACACTGTCATCGTGACAGTGTCACTGTTGAACCATGAGCGAGACCTGGACCATCGGCGAGCTGGCCGAGCGCGCGGCCGGCGCGCTCGGTTCCGACGCGCGCGTCAACGGGCGGGTCAGGGACATCCCGAACGAGCGCCTCATCCGGTGGTACGCGACGATCGGCCTCCTCGACCCGCCCCTGGCCCGGCGCGGCCGAGTCGCTCTGTACGGGCCGCGTCACCTGCTGCAACTCGTCGCGATCAAGCGCCGCCAGGCCGCCGGTCGCTCGATCGCGGACATCCAGATCGAGCTGGCCGGAGCCCCCGACTCGGCCCTCCAGAACATCGCCCTCATCTCCCCATACCCAGACGAACCCGAAAATTCCTCCTCTGAGCCCGAACATTCCGCCCCCGAGCCCGCACGCGCCCGCTTCTGGGCCGCCACCGGTGAGCGTTCGGCCCTGACACCACCGGCCGACCCACCGCCCACCGCGCGCGTTCACGGCGTGCGGATCGCCCCAGGAGTGGCTCTGGTGCTGGACGCCGCCGACCGGGCACCGTCGGACGCGGACCTGGTCGCGCTGGCGGCGGCGGCCCAGCCCTTGCTGGCGGCGCTGAGCGAACTCGGCCTGATCACCATGAAATCGGAAGGGACACCGTCATGACCGTTCCCATCACTCCGCTGCGGCCGGAGGAGTACGCGCCGGTGCCCGACTCCGGGTTCGGCGCCCTGGAGACCGAGAAGGGCAACCTGCCGCTGGAGAGCGTGGCGGTGACCGCGCACCTCAGCGGCCTGACCGCGGGCGTGGAGGTGGCGCAGGGCTTCCGCAATCCCTACGACGTCTCGCTCGAGGCCACCTACGTGTTCCCTCTCCCGCCCCGCGCCGCGGTCACCAAGTTCACCCTGGAGGCCGACGACCGGGTGGTCGAAGGGCTGCTCAAGGAGCGTGGCGAGGCCAGGGCCGACTACGACCGCGCGCTGGCGCGGGGTCAGCGGGCGGCGATCGCCGAGGAGGATCGGCCGGATGTGTTCACCATCCGGGTCGGCAACATCGTGCCCGGCGAGCGGGTCACCGTCCGGCTGACGCTCAGCCAGCCGCTGCCCTACGAGGACGGCGCGGCCGAATTCCGCTTCCCGCTGGTGGTCGCCCCCCGCTACATCCCGGGCGTGCCCCTGGAGGGCGCCCAGTCCGGCGGCGGCGTGGCCGCCGACACCGACGCCGTCCCCGACGCGTCCCGCATCACCCCGCCGGTCCTGCTCCCGGGCTTCCCCAATCCCGTACGGCTGTCGCTGGCCACCACCGTCGACCCGGCCGGTCTGGACCTGCGCGAGATCCGCTCCAGCCTGCACACCCTGGACACCACGACCGGGGAGACGATCACCGTCGAGCTCCGGCCGGGCGAGCGCCTGGACCGGGACTTCATCCTGCGCCTGGCCTTCGACGCGTCCACGTCGCTGGCGCTGACCCCGGACGACGAGGGCCAGGAGGGCACCTTCACGCTCACCCTGACTCCCCCGGCCGACGCGGCCGCCACACCGGCTCCTCGGGACGTGGTGCTGCTGCTCGACCGTTCCGGCAGCATGACCGGCTGGAAGATGGTCGCCGCCCGACGCGCCGCCGCCCGGATCGTGGACACGCTGACCGCGCACGACCGGCTGGCCGTGCTCGCCTTCGACCACGACGTCAACCGGGCGTTCACCGGCGGCCTGGTGGCGGCGAGCGACCGGAACCGTTACCGGGCGGTCGAGCACCTGTCGCGGCTGGACGCGCGCGGCGGGACCGAGATCCTCGCGCCGATGGAAGAGGCGCTCCGGCTGCTCGGCGACACAGACAGGGACCCGAACAGGGACCGGGTCATGGTCCTGGTGACCGACGGGCAGGTCGGCAACGAGGACGAGATCGTCGAACGGGTCGGCGCGAAGATCACCGGCGACTCGGGGATCCGGATCCACGCCGTCGGCATCGACCGGGCGGTCAACGCCGGGTTCCTCGGGCGGCTGGCCATGCTCGGCTCCGGCCGGTGCGAGCTGGTCGAGTCGGAGGACCGGCTGGACGAGGCGATGGAGCACATCCACCGCCGCATCGGCTCCCCGCTGGTCACCGACCTCACGCTGAGCGCCGCGGACCTCGATCTGGTCGAGGACACGCTCACCCATGTGGGCTCCCTCTTCCCGGGGGTTCCGCTGGTCGTCTCGGGGCGGTTCCGGGGTCGTGGGGAGAGCCCGGCGATCGCCGTACGGGGAACGGCCGACGGCGAGCCGTGGGAGCGTACGGTCGAGGGCCGCGGGGCCGACGCGCCCGCCGCGCGGGCGGTCTGGGCGCGGGCCGAGCTGCGCCGCCTGGAGGATCGGTACACGATCGGCGAGCGGGAGCTGGAGGCCCGGATCGTGGCGACCTCGCTGCGGTTCGGCGTGCTGTGCCGGTTCACCTCGTTCGTCGCGGTCGACTCGCGGGTGGTCGCCGACGGCAAGCCGCGGCACCACGTGATCCAGCCGGTCGAGCAGCCCAGCGGCTGGGAGATGCCGATGAACATGTCCGCCGTCGCGGCCGCCGCGCCGATCCGGATGGAGAAGGCCTCCTTCGCCATGGACGAGACCTTCGGCGGGGCGGCGCCGGGCGCGCCGGCGCCTCCGCCGCCACCCGCTCCGTACATGATGCGGCGCACGCCCGCCCCGGACACGCCGTCCCAGCCGTTCGCCCAGCCGCCCGACGCGCCGCCGATCCCGTCCCCCGGTCGGGGCGTGGGACCCCGGGCCGGCGGACGGAGCGTGGCGCCCGGGCCCCGCCCGGGACCGATGCGGCCCCACCCGGGCCGGGAGCGGCAGCCCAGCCTGGACAGCGTGCGCGCCCTGCTCACCGAGGAGCTGGTCCGGCTGCGCGCGGCGGCCGGGCGGCCGGATCAGGAGCGCCGGCGCTACCTGTCCGACCTGGCCAGCCGCCTGCGGGTGATCGACCAGATGGCGGGCGGCCACGCCGACCTGGCGTCGCTGGCCGCCGAGCTGGAAGGGGCCGAGCGTGCCGACGCCGACCTGGCCCGGCTCTGGCAGCGCGCGGTCGATCTGCTCGGCCGCCTCACCGGAGGCGCGGCCGACGCTCCCGCGCCGCCGGATTCGACCCGCGCCCGCCGCCCGTTCTGGAAGCGCACGTAGACTGCGATCATGACCATGCCGCGCCAGGGGTTCCGGGGAAGGCCATGTGGCCAGGCCCTGACCCCTGGCGACGGGGGCGAACGCAGGGCATCCCGCGCACGAAATACCGCACCGACCGCCGCCCGGCGGCCGGTTGCGGGCTCTGCGGTTCTAGCCGTGGACTTCGCGGGCCGCGCGGATCATTTCGATCTTGGCGCTGGCGGCGTATTTATCGACATATTCCTGGCCGGAGAGCTCCATCAGCGCGTACATGATCTCGTCGGTGACCGCGCGCAGGACCAGGAAGTCGTTCTCCATGCCGTAGTAGCGGGAGAAGTCGAGGGGCTTGCCGTATTTGACGCCCGGGCGGATGCCGAACTTGGGGATCGGGCGGCCCGGCGGCATCATCTCGAAAGTGTTGATCATGGCCCAGGGGATGACGGGGGCGCGCGACTCCAGGGCGAGGCGGGCGACGCCCGTCTTGCCCTTGTAGAGGCGGCCGTCGGGCGAGCGGGTGCCCTCCGGGTAGATGCCCAGCACGCTGCCCTCGCCGAGGACGCGCAGGCCGGTGCGGAGCGCGGCCTCGCTGGCCTTCCCGCCGGAACGGTCGATCGGAACGGTGCCGACGCCCGAGAAGAACGCCCGGCTGACCAGGCCTTTTATGCCGCTACCGGTAAAATAGTCAGACTTGCCGAGCGAGATGACCTTGCGCGGCAGGAAGAGCGCCCCGAAGAAGTGGTCGGCGAACGACAGGTGGTTCCCGGCCAGGATGACGGGCCCCTCCTTCGGCACGTTCTCCACCCCTTCCGCCCACGGACGGAACACGAAATGGAGGAACGGCCAGAGGATGGCCTTCACCACCCAGTAGAACACTCGGGGCCCTCCTTCGGTTGTTTTCAGTGGAGTCATCTTCGCACGGCTGACCCTCTCGCACGACTGAGGCGTAACGTGCGACTATTCGGCCTAGTTAGGCAATCTTTCCGATTTTGGAGGAGACATGCCGCTACTGCCGGGCGCTGAGCCGTACCACCACGAAGGCGGTCAGATCGGTGTGCTGCTCTGCCATGGTTTCACCGGGACGCCGCAGTCGCTGCGGCCCTGGGGGGAGTTCCTGGCCGAGGCCGGGATCACCGTCTCGCTGCCCCGGCTGCCCGGGCACGGCACCACCTGGCAGGAGCTGAACCGCACCCGCTGGGAGGACTGGTACGCCGAGCTCGACCGCGCCTTCGCCGAACTGAAGGCGACCTGCGCCGAGGTCTTCGTGATGGGCCTGTCCATGGGCGGCTGCATGGCCCTGCGCCTGGCCGAGGTGCACGGCCCCGCGATCCGCGGGCTGGTGATCGTCAACCCGTCCGTGGTGAACGACTCGCCGGCGCTGCTGCTGGCCCCCGTGCTCAAGTGGGTGCTGCCGTCGGTGCCCGGGCTCGGCGGCGACATCAAGAAGCCGGGCAGCGTCGAACTCGCGTACGACCGCACGCCCGTGCGCGCCGCCGCCACGCTGCCGCGGCTCTGGAAACTGGTCCAGTCCGAGCTGGACCGGATCGGCCAGCCGGTGCTGGTCTACCGGAGCACGCAGGACCATGTGCTGAAACCGGCTAACGTGGAGTTCCTCCGGACGCGTATGGGGGACAATCTGGAGGTCCGGGATTGCGTGGACAGCTATCACGTCGCGACCCTGGACAACGACGCTCCGGCCATCTTCTCGGGGAGCCTCGACTTCATCCGCCGTTACGCGTCTGTACCCTTGACGAAGGACTCTTGACCTGGGATCGATGTGACGCCACAGAGTGATGAGGACGAGGTCTGGCGTCAGATCGTCGCCTCTTATAACGACACACCCGACAACGGCTCGGCCGATCAGCCATGGCCGGATCGGGAGAACGTGCCGGCGAGTCCGGCGACCGTGGAGGTGGGCGGCGAACCCACCGGCGCGGTGGAGGCGGACGACGCGGAGGACACCGCGACGGAAGCTCAGCCCGATGACGACAACGACCACTTCATCCCGCCGCCGCCCCCGCCGCTGCCCAAGACGGACGCGCTCACGAAGGCGTCCTGGCTGGCGCTGTTCGGCGGCCCCGCCTACCTGCTGCTGGCGGCGCTGCTGAGCTGGCCGATGGATCCGTGGATCGTGTTCACCGCGGTCGCGGCCTTCATCGGCGGGTTCGTGGCGCTGGTGGTCCGGATGGGGGACGGCCCGCCGAACGACTCCGGCTGGGACGACGGCGCCGTCGTCTAACGTTCCGCGACCGGACCGAAGGTTTCGACCAGGTCGCCGTAGCGGTTGGCTTTGTCCAGGACGTGGCCGACGGCCATGGTCAGGTCGCCGATCCGGGTCACGGCCTGGAGCCGGACCGTGCGCTGGCTGGTGGCGGGCTCGCCGCGCAGCGGTTCCCAGCGGCGGCCGGTGTACTTGAACAGGAACGCCTCGTCCGGGCGGGCCGGGTCGTGTCCGGAGGCCCAGAAGCCGCCCTCGCCGTCGCCGGTCACGCCGTAGAGCTCGGCCTCGGCGATCGGGAGCTCGTCCTTGGTCCAGCGTTTGCCGTCCCAGCGCAGGATCAGCGGCTCGATGCCCTCGTCGCCGTGGAAGACCCCGCCGACCGCGACCGCCCGCTTGGCGCTCTGCAGGTAGACGTCCCGGAGATACCCGCCCTTGATCGCGGGCACGGACACGGACTTCCACCCGTTCCCGGTCAGCCGCATCACCAACGGCCGCGACCCGGTGTCGCCCACCGCCCAGCCGTCCTTGCCGGACAGCGCCACCCCGTGCAACGCGCCCGCGGGCCCGATCGTGGCGGTCCAGCTGCCCGCGCCGGTCGCGATCAAGCTGCGCCCGCCCCGGCTCCCGACCGTGACCACCCGTCCCGGCTGCGCCGCCACCGCCCGCAGCCAGTCCCCGCCCCGCACCGGCGGCACGATCACCCGATCGAACCCGCCACGCCCGCCTTTCCCGATGTACGGCACCCCGTCGTGCCCGTCCCCGACCACCCACAACTCGGTGGCCGACACCGCGCTGATCGACCGCAACGGCCCGACGCCGGTGACATCGCCCCGGGCCCCCACCTCGGTCCAGGCCCGCCCGTCCCACCGGGTCACCACACCCCGGTTCTGCCAGACGTCCCAGATGCCCTCCTGCCCGACCGCCCACACGTCGGTTTCGGACAGCGCGGCCACGTCGGAGAGCGAGCTCCCGTTGCCCAGGCGCGCGGACGTGGCCTGCCGCACGATCTCGTCGGCGACCGCCCTGGGGCGGGTGGGAGACGGCTGAGCGTGCGCGACCGCTGTGACGTGAGGTAGTTGCCCGGCCAGAAGCCCGGTGAGAAGCCCACACAACGGCACCACGCGCCGAGTCAGGCAGCGGGTCATAGGGGAATCGTACGGGCCGACCGCCCGTCCGGGGGCGAGAGACGCCATTTCCGCCCCCGAAAAGCGACAGTTCGCTCCGCCCGAATCCTCACGCGAGGTCAAGCGGATCGTGAGATCTCCGCCGCTACCGGCCGGTGGTCGGTGGCCGCGCGCAGGTCCTCGAAGGCGGGGATCTCGTCGGCGTCGCCGCAGGCGTGCACGGTCAGGCCGGGACCGGCGAAGATGGCGTCGATGCGTTTGTCGGGTTTGCCCGCGTGGTAAGTGAAGCCGTCGCCGCGTGGGGCCACCGCGTAGCCGTCGGTGAAACGGCGGGACAGGTATCGCCAGGCCGGTTCGGTGGGCTGCTCGTTGAAGTCGCCCGCCAGGACGGGGAAGGCGTCGTGTTCGGCGGCGGCGGCCTGGATCCGGGCGGCCACCTCGGTGATGTGCCACATCCGGGCGCCCGAGTGGAGATCCAGGTGGACCGAGCCGACGGCCAGGCGGGTTCCCTCCACCTCCACGATGGCGATGGCCATCGCTCGCCATTCCAGCCCGAAGAACCACCGCAGCCGGTGGTGCTCGACGTGGGCGACGCGGGCGCGGGGGCCGACCAGGACGGCCACGCCGCTGGTACGGCCGCCCGCCGCCAGCCGCATTCCGGTGACCCGGGGCAGGGCGCGCCGCCGCCGCCACAGGTAGAAGGGCGGGACCTCCTGAACGCACAGCACGTCGGAGCGGAGAACGGAGATGACCCGGGCCAGCGCCCTCTGATCGTCGCGCAGCGCGCGCACGTTGTAAGACGCGACCCTGATCACCAGTCCACGCTAACCCGCGCTCAGAGCCCGCGGGCGCCGCCCGGCGGTCACCACGTTGGCGCGGCAAGCCAACCCGCGCTCACAGCATGCGGGCGCCGCTCGGCGGCCTCACCACTTGGCGCTGCGAGCTAACCCGCGCTCACGGCATGCGGGCCAGGTCGGCCGCACCCACCAACCCCGCGGAAGGCCCGAGCTCGGCGGTCCTGATGTCGGCGAGCGGGCGATGCCCCCGGCCGGTCAGGCGTTCGGCGAAGGACTCCTTCACGCCGTCCAGCCACAGGTCGGCCGCCGCGGAGACGCCGCCGCCCATGATGAAGCAGCCGGGATCCAGCACCGCCGCCAGGTCCGCGAGGCCCTGGCCGATCCACCCGGCCAGCCAGGCGTAGGCTTCGAGTGCGACCGGGTCGCCCGCCCGGGCCGCCTCGGTGACCTCGCGGCCCTCGATCCGCTCGGGCGTGCCACCGGCGATCTCCAGCAGGACGGACGCGCGGCCCGGGTCGGTGGCGGCCAGGCGGCGGGCCTCGGCGACCAGGGCGTTGCCGCTCGCGTACTGCTCCCAGCAGCCGAGGTTGCCGCAGCCGCAGCGTTTGCCGTCGGGCACGCTCTGGATGTGGCCGAGTTCGGCGCCCATCCCCCAGCGGCCGCGATACAGCGCGCCGCCGACCACGACGCCGCCGCCGATGCCGGTCCCGACCGTGACGCACACGAGGTGCGTCTCGCCGCGCCCGGCCCCGAAGCGGTATTCGCCCCAGGCGGTCGCGTTGGCGTCGTTCTCCACCACCACCGGCAGCCCGACCAGATCGGCGACCTTCTTCTGCAGCGGCTCCTCGCGCCAGGCCAGGTTGGGGGCGAACCGGACGACCGACCGGGTCTCGTCCACGAACCCGGCCGCGCCGACGCCCACCGCCTCGACCTCGTGCCGGGAGGCCAGCTCTTTGATCGCCTCCGCCACGACGCCCGCCACCAGCTCGGGATTGTCGGCGGGGGTGGGCCGGAGCAGGCTTTCGACGATCTTCCCGTCGTCGTCCACCACCCCGGCCGCGACCTTCGTTCCGCCGATGTCGATGCCGATGGTCAGCGTCATGCCGTCCCTCTTCCGGTCTCAGCCCAGATCGATGTGCTCTACCCGCGAGTCATCGTGCCGCCGGGACGTGGCCGGGCGCTGCAGGGAGTCGACCGCCTGCCGGAAGGCGGCGAGGAGCTCGCCACCCGCCGCGATCAGGTGGTCGGCGACGTCGCCGCCCGACTCCTTGCGCGCGGCGATCACCCGGCAGACCGGGCAGGCCCGGCAGATGTACTCCTCGTGATCATGCCCGGAAACCGCCTCCCCCCACACATCCTGCTGCCTGCCGCGGCTCGTGCCGCTGCCGAACGCGTTGCCGATCCCGCTCCCGGCGCCCTTGACGAACCCTTTACCGAGCTCCCGGCCAACCCGCTGCTGCAGCGAGTCGAGAAACTTCATCGCCTCTTCAGCGGCGGAACCGAGCGGATCCGGCCGATCATTGCTTTCCGTCATATCTCGAACGTTACCCGGAGGTGGCCGTCCTGGAGCGCCGCCGAGGCGACCGTCCGGCGGGCGAGGGCGGCCGGGAGCGCGATGACCCGGCGGTAGGAGCCCGCGGTGACGATGAGCTCGTCGCCCTTGCGGGCCAGATCGATGTCGGATTTGTCGGCGAGAGGGAGCCAGAGGGTGAGTTCGTCGGCGCTGATGCGCATCGGGGGTTCGCCGGTGGGGGCGGCGAAGGGGTCGTGCTCGCCGTACAGGGCGTCGCCGACCTCGGCCAGCGCGTCGACGCCGACCGGTTCCGCGGGCAGGTACGGCACGGTCAGGATGGGCAGCGGCGCGAACGAGGCGTGCACGTCGGCCAGCTGTTTGGTCTGGGCTTCGACCCAGCGGGCGCGCCATTCGTCGGCGCCGCCGGCGGGGAAGACGCGGTTGGCGATGACGGCGTCCACGCGGTAGCCGTACAGGCTGAGGGAGGTGAGGGTGCGGCGGGCCTCGGCGACGACGACGGCCTCGGGGGTGAGCACCAGGCGGACGGAGGCGTTGTCGCCGGTGAGGAGTTCGCGGACGGCCATCAGGCCGCGGTGCAGGCGTTCCCCGGCCGAGAGCACGCTCTCCTCGGGCGCGCTGACCTTGGCGACGTGCCGGACGAGGGGGCCGAGCGCCTTCAGCAGCCGCCGCCCGATCGGCAGCAGGCGGCTGACGTGCCAGTCCAGCGCCTCCGGCAGGGCCAGCAGGCGGAGCGTCTCGGCGGTCGGCGCGCAGTCCACGACGATCACGTCCCACCGGCCGGTGCGGGCCTGCTCGCGCAGTTCCAGCAGCGCGATGATCTCCTCGGCGCCGGGCAGCACGGTCACCTCCTCGGAGGTGATCTCGTCCAGGCCGAGCTCGTGGAAGGCTGACCTGGCGTAGTCCTGCAGCTCGCCCCAGTGCCGTTCGAGCGAGCGCTGGGTGTCGACCTGCTGCAGGTAGAGGCCGGGCGCGGCTTCGACCGGTTCGCCGGAGGGCGGCACGGCCAGCGCGTCGGCCAGGGAGTGCGCGGTGTCGGTGGACACGACCAGCGTCTTGAGGCCGCGCCTGGCGGCGAGCGTCGCCGTGGCCGCGGCGGCGGTGGTCTTGCCGACGCCGCCCTTCCCCGTGAAGAGCAGGACTCTCATGCTCTGAAGGTAATTCAAAAGCTCGCCCGTCGATCGCTTCGCCCCAGGCAGGTGACTCGCTTCAACGGCGCCGGGCTTCTTCTGAATTACCTTCACTCTCGACGCGTTTCTTCAGCCCCTTCAGGGCGGTGTCGATGATGACTTTCTCGGCCTTGCGCTTGATCATGCCGATCATCGGCACCTTGAGGTCCACCGCCAGCTCGTAGGTGACTTCGGTGCCGCCGCCCCGCTCGGCCAGGCGGTAGCTGCCGGTAAGGCCGGACACCATCCGGCCGCTGTCGACGATGTGCCAGCTGACGGCGGCGTCGTCCCAGTCGTAGGCCAGCGTGTACTCATCGCTGATCACGCCCGCGTCCAGGACGAACCTGACGGTCCGCGGCCGGCCCTCCGCGTCGTCGCTCAGGACCTGCGCCGACTTCACCTGGCCGGCCCATTGGGGGTATGCCGCGAAGTCGGCGATCACGGTCATGATCGTCGACGGGTCTGCGCCGATCGTGATGCTCGACGTGGTGCGATCAGCCATGGGCTAACCGTACTTCACCATTCGAGAGTGAACGGCGTCCCGCGACCCCGGAAATGCCCGACATTTACGCATTCGGTGCGGCCGATTCTGGTGCGGCGTGCCAGTGGCTGGTGCACGTGGCCGAACAGCGCGAACCTCGGCTGGATGCGGCGGATTGCGGCCAGGGTGGCCTCGCTGCCGCGTTCGAATCGCCGGGCGACGGTGTCGTACAGGAGCTCGGGGACGGCCGGGGGGATGTGGCTGCAGAGCACGTCCACGTGGCCGAGCGCGTCGACCTTGCGCGCGTACTCCTCGTCGTCTATCTCGTACGGCGTGCGGTAGGTGGTGCGCAGCCCGCCGCCGACGAACCCGAAGGTCAGCCCGCCGATCTCGACCGTCTGGCCGTCCAGGATCTGGTGGCCCGGGCGGGCGTACTCAGTCCAGAGACCGGGCAGGTCCACGTTGCCGTAGGTGAGGTAGGCGGGGGTGGGCATGGCGGCGAATATCTCCGCGTACTGGGCCCGGACGGCGGTCTCGATGTGCTCGCGCGGGTCGCCGCCGCGTTCCGCCCACAGGGCGGCCGACAGGGCTCTGGCCTCGTCGAACTGCCCGGCCGTGCGAAGACCGACGTATTCGCTGGCCCGGGCCGCGCCGAACAGGTCGGGGAAGATGCCCTGCGAGTGGTCGGCGTAGTCGACGAACAGGAGCAGATCCCCCAGGCAGATCAGGGCGTCGGCGCCCTCGCCCGCGCGGGCCAGCGCGTCGGCCCGCCCGTGGACGTCGCTGACGACGTTGATCCGCATGCCCGCAATCCTAACTAAACGCTTGCCGCCGGGCCGCGTACCGGCTTGGGCCTGCGCGTCGCAGCCGTGATCCATATTCAGGCTGATAGCGTGAAATCGCCCGGATAACGCCTGGGTGACGGACCTACCAACGCGTAACTTCTCGGGGTAGCGTCCGGTGCAAAACTTACCCAGCGGTGTCCCAAAGGAGTGACCGTGCGCGAGTACAGCGTTCCCGTGCTGGTGGACGTTCCACTGTCGGCCAACTGCACCGACACGGTGTTCCAGCGGGCGGTGGACGAGCCCGGCGCCGTGTCCATCCGGCGCAAGGTCGGCGAGGACTGGGTCGCGGTCACCGCCGCGGAGCTCCGCGACACGGTCGCGGGCGTGGCGAAGGGCCTGATCGCGGCGGGCGTCGAGCCGGGCGACCGGGTCGCCCTCATGTCCCGCACCCGGTACGAGTGGACGGTGGCCGACTACGCGATCTGGGCGGCGGGCGGCGTCGGCGTGCCGATCTACGAGACGAGCTCGGCCGACCAGGTCAAGTGGATCATCTCCGACAGCGGCGCCAAGGCCGCGTTCGTGGAGACCGCCGCGCACGAGGAGACCGTCCGGGAGGCCGCGCCCGACCTTCCGCTGCTCTGGAACATCGACGGCGGCGCCCTGGAGTCGCTGATCGAGTCCGGCGCGTCCGTCAGCGACGAGACGCTGACCGAGCGCCGCACCGGGCAGAGCGGCCGGGACCTGGCCACGATCATCTACACCTCGGGCACCACCGGCATGCCGAAGGGCTGCCGGATCACCCACGACAACCTGCTGTTCACGGCGCGGAACGTGGCGTTCGGCCCGCTGGAGAGCATGTTCACCGTGGACGACAGGGCCGCCCTGCTGTTCCTGCCGCTGGCGCACAGCTTCGCGCGGATGGTGCAGATCGTCCTGCTGGAGACCGGCACCGTGCTCGCGCACACCCCGAACATGAAGAACGTCGCCCCCGACCTGCAGGGGTTCAAGCCGACCTTCCTGCTGGGCGTGCCGCGCGTGTTCGAGAAGGTCTACAACGCCGCCGAGCAGAAGGCCACCGCGGACGGCAAGGGCAAGATCTTCCACACCGCCGCGAACGTGGCCATCGAGTACAGCAAGGCCGAGGCCACCGGCGGCGCCGGTCTCGGCCTGCGGCTCAAGCACTCCGCCTTCGACAAGCTCGTCTACACCAAGCTGCGCGCGGCCACCGGCGGCAAGCTCACCGCGGCCGTCTCCGGCGGCTCCGCGCTCGGCGAGCGCCTGGGCAACTTCTTCCGCGGCGTCGGCATCGAGGTCTTCGAAGGCTGGGGCCTCACCGAGACCTCCGCCCCGTCCACGGTCAACATTCCCGGCGCCAACAAGGTCGGCACGGTCGGCAAGCCCTTCCCCGGGGTCAGCATCGGCATCGCCGAGGACGGCGAGATCCTGGTCAAGGGCCGCCACATCTTCGACGGCTACTGGAACAACGAGAGCGCCACCGCCGAGGTGATCGACTCCGACGGCTGGTTCCACACCGGCGACGTGGGCGAACTCGACAAGGACGGCTACCTCAGGATCACCGGCCGCAAGAAGGAGATCCTCGTCACCGCCGCCGGCAAGAACGTGGCCCCCGCCCCCCTTGAGGACAGCATCCGCGCACACCGGCTGATCAGCCAGGTCATGGTGGTCGGCGACGACAAGCCCTTCATCGGCGCCCTCGTCACCCTCGACCCCGAGGCCCTGGCCCAGGTCACCCTCACCGACGAGGAACTCCACGCCGAAGTGCAAAGCGCCATCGACAACGCCAACCGCATGGTCTCCAAAGCCGAACAAATCAAAAAATTCGTCATCCTAGAAAACGACATAACCGAAGAAACCGGCCACCTCACCCCGTCCCTCAAGGTCAAGCGCAACCTCGTCATGCGCGACTTCTCCAAGCAGATCGACGAACTCTACGGCTCCTGACGTCAGGAGACGCCAGAGCGGCGATCCAGGAGCAGGGTGGCGAAGCGGGCGGCCACCTGGTTCCAGGTCCATTCGCGTTCGATCCAGGCGCGGCCGCGTTCGCCCATGGCGCGGGCGGTGGCGGGGTCCTGGAGCAGGGTGAGCAGGGCGGTGGCGATGGCCTGGGGTTCGGTGCCGTCGACGACGAGGCCGGTTTCGCCGTGGCGGACGGCGTCGGGGGCGCCGCCGGAGGAGCCGGCCACCACGGGGAGGCCGGTGGCGGAGGCTTCCAGGTAGACGATGCCCAGGCCTTCGACGTCGATGCCCGCCAGGCGGGTGCGGCAGGGCATGGCGAAGACGTCGCCGGCGTCGTAGTGGGCGGGTAGCGCGGACCAGGGCACGGCGCCGGTGATGACGACGCTGCCGCGGTGCCCGGCGGCGGCGCGATCCAGGGATTTGCGAGCGGGACCGCCGCCGACGAGCAGCAGGGCGGCGTCCGGGACCCGGGCCAGGACGTGGGGCCAGGCTTTGATCAGCATGTCCTGGCCCTTGCGCGGGACCAGGCGGGAGACGCACACCACCACCGGGCGGCCGGCCAGACCGAGGTTCGCCCGGAGCTGGGCGCCACCCGCGCCCGGGCGGAACAGGGCGGTGTCGACGCCGGGCGCCAGCCGCACCAGCTTCGCCCCGGGGATCTGCGTGCTGAGCCGCGCCCGGGTGTACGCCCCCAGGTAGGTGACGATGTCGGCGTGCTCGCCGATCCGGCGCAGGAGATCACGGGCGATCGGCAGCCGCGCCCAGGACGCCTCATGCCCATGCGTCAGCATGATCACCCGCTCGGCTCCAGCGGCCCGGAGCGCGGGACTGAGCAGGCCCAGCGGGGCGGCCGCCCCGAACACCACCGTGGTCCCCGGCTCCACCAGCCGCGCCGCCCGCCGCGCCACATCCCGGGTCGGCAACATCAACTTCCCCGGATGCCGCACCACCTCGTATGGCTGCCGCGCGTCGAACTCCCCATCCCCCGCCCACCGCGGCGCGTACACCACCACCGAGCCGGGCGGCCGCCGAGACGCGAGCGCGTGCACAAACGACTGAATACCCCCGGGCCGCGGCGGAAAGTCATTGGTGACAATCAGCGTCCGGCCCACGTGGGCCCCCGTCCAGCGACGGCGGGTGAATGGCAGCGGCGCGGTCCGGCCCACGCGGGCCCCCGTCCTGTGCCTCTGGCCGGGGTCACGGTTCCTTGACGCTGTTCAGGAGGGCCCAGGAACGCGCCATGGCGATGCGCTGGGGAGCCGTTGGGTGCGAGACGTAGAGCACATATTCCACGATGTCCGGGGACAAGTCGGAGATGTTTCTGGTGGCCAGGCGTTTCTGCATGGCGGTGAAGGTGACGGGGTCCCGGGTGAGTTCCAGGGCGTGGGCGTCGGCGCGGGCCTCGATGTGCCTGCTCACCAGGTTCTGCGCGGGTCCGGACAGGAACGTGCCGAGGGAGATGAGCCCGACCAGCAGGCCGACCGCCCGGGGATCCCCGAGGGCGGGAACCTCCGTCCGGCGGCGCAGGCCCTGGGCCACCAGGAACAGCAGGCAGGTGCCGAGGGCGGCCCCGAGGCCTCCGACGAGCGTGCCGTAGAGGACGTCACCGTTTTTGGCGTGGCCGAGCTCGTGGGCGACGATCAGCTCGGTCTCCTTCGCGGGTTCCTTGAGCAGGTTGTCGTACACCACGATCCTGCGCGTCGCCCCGAACCCGGACACGTACGCGTTGAGCGCGGTGGTCCGCCGGGACGCGTCCGCGACTAGCACATCGTTCACCGGAACGCCGTCCCGCTCCGCCATGGCGAGCAGATCGGTGCGCAGCTGCCCGGCGGGAAGCGGCGCGAAGTCGTTGAACACGGGCTCGACCAGCACTGGATACGCGAACGACAGCCCGACGGTGAGCACGAAGGCACCCGCCGAAGCCGGAATCCACCAGCGCCTCGGCCATTTCCTGGCCAGCGCGACCACAACGAGGATCATGATCGCCGAGAGAGCCACTTGCAGGCCGAAGTTCTTGAGCCGGTCCCCCGTCCAGGCCGCCCACGTCTGGGTGGACAGGCCATAATCCCGGAGAACGGTCTCGGCCCACATGCCGAGCGGCCATTTCAGCGCCAGCGAGACGCCGTAGACGGCGACCACCCCGATCAGGACCCGCACCCACCACAGGCCCCTGAGTCGGGCCAGTGCCCGGGTGCCGAACGGCGTGAGCACCAGCACGCCCGCCACCAGCAGCGTCACGCCCAGCGACAGGTAGGACGGCACGCTGGTCGCCGCGTCGAAAGCCTGAGCGCGGGCGATCTCCTGGGCGCTGAAGTCCCGCGCCGGATCCGGATCCGCCGCGGGCGCGCCGGAGAGCACCTGCCACGGCGTCGTCACCGCGACCACCGCGATCAGCAGGACGCCCAGCCCCGCCAGCGCGAAGGCCGCCCCCCGCGTCCCCGACCGTTCCACCGGCCACCTCCCCCGACTCGCAGACCTTCGTATCACACCGGCCCGACAAGCTGCCGCCGCACGTACTGCCGCCAGCCCTCGGTGAAATCCCCCGTGCTCACCCCAAGGGTGCGTGCCATCGCGGTGTCCGGATCGCCGTCCCGCGCCGCCCGGTAGAGCGCCACCAGCCGTTCCGCCCCGAAACGCTCGGCGATGTAACGGCATGCCAGCCAGGCTTCCTCGTACACCTGCGCGATCCGCGCGGAACCGGCCTCGAAGGCGTCGCGGCCCGGCAACTCCCGGGGCAGGACACCCGCGCGCACTTCCTCGGCCAGTTCGGCCGCGGCCACGCGCGGCGAGAGCCCACTGTCCAGATATCCGACATAGTCAGCGAATCCCTCCACCAGCCACATCGGCATATCCCCGCTCGTCGCCGCCCCTGTCGCGACATGGGTGAGCTCGTGGGCCAGCACCACCCGCCGCCCCACTTCGGAGAGCCGCCAGAACCCCTCCGGCTCGATGATCACGTGATCCACGTCCGCCAGCGCGGCCATCCCCCGTACCCCGGCGGGTTCGGCCAGCACCGCCGCGTCCTGCGTGGATCGCGGCACCAGGACCACCGCCTCCGCCACCTTCCACACCCGGTTGACCGCCTGGCGGGCTCGCTCGACCTCCCCCGCGAGCTCCGCCGCACCGGGGGCACCCCGCGCGATCAGCAGCAGCGATCCGCCCGTGCGAATAATCGTGGCGTCCGTCCAGAACCGGGGGTGTTCGCGGGCGATCGCGCGGGCCTGGACGAGCAGGCCGTCGGGGGGCGCGGCGGCGGACGCCGTCAGCAGGACCGCCAGCAGGGCGGCGATCAGCCGTACGCGCATGGAAGGCATTGATCCAGCCGAATCGGCAGACGTCAGCCGTACGCGCATGGGAGGCATGCTATGCGTGGCCAGGACATGGGACGGCCCCGCCCAGCTCAGGGGAGCTGGGCGGCTGTCCGCCACGCGACGATTCCGCAGGTCATCCGGGGACGCGGTGGTCCGGCAAAGGCGGCGCCTATCCGCGGTCGGCCAGTGCGGCGGCGGTCCCGACGAATCCGAAACGGTTCCTGATCATGCTGAGCGGAGGTTCCTTCGTCACTGACTGCCTCCTTCGGTTATGGGCCGGGAGGGTCGGTTAGGGCACGACCACGTGGAAGGGGACGTCGTGGGCGCCTCCGGTGGTGTAGCCGGTGCCGACGAAGACATGGCGTCCGGTGCCGCACGCGGTGTTGCCGGAGTAGACCAGGACGGTGGCGCTCCAGGGGGCGCCCCACATCTTGGTGGCGACCGGGATCGTCTTGGTGGCGTCGATGTTGGGCTCGAGGTAGACGCAGTACTGACCGATGGCGATCCTTCGTACGGCGGTGACGCCGGTGGAGCGCACCACGGCGCCGTTGGCCTTGACGACGGCCGCGGCGGTGGCGTGGGGAGTGATGGCTCCCCCGATCGCGGCGCGGGCGGTGGCTTGGGGGGTGCTGGTTCCCCCGATCGCGGCGTTGGCGGCGACGCCCGCGCCGATGCCCAGAGCGGTGGCGGCGGTCAGCATGAGGACGGTGGTCTTGTTCGGCATGACGAGCCTCCTGATGTGGGGGACGACCGGCCAGACAACATCGGACCGATCCAGTTCACTACTCACAATAACCATCCGACTACTCTCAGTAACACTAGCTGGATGGTAAGGCGACCGTCGCCCGACCTTGCTCACCATTTGTCCTGCTCAGAGGGTCAAGACCTGCTCGCCGTCAAAAGATCAAGGATCATGGGTGGCCCTCTCACCGACTCTTCGCTTCCTTGCTGGGTCGGCCCGGTGACGCCCGGACTCGGGCGACCGCTCAGGACGGTGGGCGATGGATGCCGCTTCACAGCGACCGCGCCCCGCTGCCGGACCGTCTCGGGTCTCACCGGAAACGGATCGCGTTACGGGAGGACGACGATGCGCCCGCGGGGGCGGTGCGGCTCGGCGCCTTCTTGGAGGCGGTGGGATCGGGCGGCCTCGGTGAGCGGCAGCCGTGTCCCGATTCGGGAGACCAGGGTCCCGCGAGCCAGGAGGTGATTGATCGCCGTAGCCGCTGCGGCGAGTTCAGCTACGGTGGCATTGCTGATCACGAAGCCGCGGAGGCTGGCGTTGCGCGTGTAGAGCTGTCCGACCGGCAGCACAGGGGTGGCGCTGAGACCAGCCAGGATGATCATCCGGCCGCCGCGGGCGAGCAGGGGGACGGTCTGCTCCAGGTGGTGTTGGCCGGCGGTGTCCCAGAACACGTCCACCCCGTCGGGAGCGAGTTTGGTGATCTTCACGTACATATCCGGGTCGTGGTAGTCGACGACTTCGTCGGCGCCGCACTGCCGGCACCAGTCGAAGTCGTCCGGGCGTGCGGTCGCGCGGCCATGACCTGGAGGAGTCGGCCGGTGTGGTCGATGAGTTCGTCGTCGGGGTCAGGGGCGGTTATCGCCTCGTGGACGTCGGCGGCGTAGGCGACCGCGCCGACGTAGTAGCCATCGAGGGAGTTCCCGTCCAGGACCTTGCGCAGCAGCCAAGGGCGGGATGCGGAGCCTGCGACCTCGCAGAGGGCTTCGACGACGTAGACCCGGCCCCAACCGCCGGTTCGGTCTGCGAGCCAGAGAAGCGCGTGCTCGGCGCCCCTGCGGCGTTTCAACGCATCGGCGGCGAGAGGGCCGAAGGTCTCCGACAGCAGTCCTATGTGCCGGATCAGGTCAATGTCATCCTTGTCGCAATCAGCGGCGAGCAAGGCGAGTCCGATGATGGTCGAGCAGCGGTCGGGGCTGTGCCGGACCAGCCATCGGCCGGTCTGCTGGACCCGTTCGCGATCGGCGCGCAACGCGGCGGCGGTGATGTGCTCGTTGCGGTGGATGGGGACGTCCACGTCGTGGAAGGCCCAGGCCAGTTCGTCCGGCGTCGCGCCGGTGCGGGCGAAGAACGCGTCCAGGACGGCGGCCGCATCGGCGCCTTGACGACGGTAGTCGTCCGATCCTGGGCTCCGTCGATGATGGGAATCGCAGTCCGGATAGGGCTTGCCGTCGTTGGAGAGCACGCTACCGGGATGCAGGCGATGGAGCTGTAGAGCGTGTTCGTACAGGCTCTTCTGGTTTCCGAGCAGTCCAGGCTCGGGGGTCTCGCTCACAGGCGGACAGAAGACTCGATTCTCTCGATCATGCGCACAGCATATGCCTGGTTTCGTCCGGCTGCTGGTGGCGAGAACGGCAGGTCGGTGATGTCGTCGGCCGCTCAATGGATCGGACCGTTCTTTCCTGCGCGAATTCCCCCTGCGCGGAGCACCATGGACGGGTGACGGAAATCGAGCCGCACGACGCGCGGGCCCTCGCCGAGAGCCTGCGCCAGGTGTACGACGCGGTCGCCCAGCGCATCACCGAGGACAACGCCCGCTCTCCGCTGGTGGCCAAGGTGACCGAGCACCTGGGCTGCCCACTGAGCGACGTGGTCTTGGTCGAGGAGAAGTACCGCCTCTACGAGCACGTCGCCCTGCAGACCGGCGCCGACCGCTACCTGCGCGCGCACACGCCGGACGCGCGCTGGTTCGGGGTCGTCGGCGGCGAGCGGCGCTGGGAGAGCATGATCAACATGCTGCTCGGCGCCATGCGGGACGGCAGCCGCCTGCTCGGCCTGCCCGATTACGGCACCGCGCCGGTGGACCATGACGCGACCATCGAGGTCCTCCAGCTCGGCCTGGTCGCCACGAACGCCCCCGACGGCACGCCGGTGATCCTCGGCATCAGCGACCGCGAGGACTACAGCAAGTTCTGCCTGATGACGGTGATCGCGGCCGACCGGGCGGCAGCGGGAGCCGTACGGGACGAGGTGGACCGGCTCAAGCGCGAGCACGACCCGTTCCGGGGAAAGGTGCTCAGCTTCGGCTTCAGCGAGCACCGCGAGAACGAGCTGCTGACCTTCCTGCCGCGCCCCGAGCTCACCCAGGACGAGGTGGTCCTGCCCACCGGCCGCCTGGAGGCGATCGAGGAGCACGTCGTCGGCATCGCCCGGCAGGCCGGGCAGCTGCTGGAGGCAGGCCAGCATTTACGGCGCGGCCTGCTCCTGTACGGCCCGCCCGGCACCGGCAAGACCCACACCACGCGCTACCTGATCGGCGCGCTGAAGGACCACACCGCGATCCTGATGACCGGCCCGGCCATGCGGTACGTCGACTACGCCGTGGCCCTCGCCCGCAAGCTCGCGCCGTCGGTCATGGTGATCGAGGATGTGGACCTGATCGCCGAGGACCGCAGCCACCACGAGACGTCGCCGCTGCTGTTCTCGCTGCTCGACGCCATGGACGGGATCGCCGGCGACGTCGATGTCACGTTCGTGCTCACCACCAACCGGGTGGAGTCGCTCGAGAAGGCCCTCGTGCAGCGGCCCGGCCGGGTGGACCTCGCGGTCGAGGTGCCCAAACCAGACGCCGACGCCCGGGAGCGGCTGATCCGCCTGTACGCCCGCGGCCGCGCGATCGAGGCCGACGTCGCGAAGGTCGTCGCGGCCACCGACGGCGTGACGGCGTCGTTCGTCAAGGAGCTGCTGCGCCGGGTGGTCCTGATCGCGCTGCGCGCGGAGGAACGGGCCTTGACCGACGACCACTTCGACACCGCCCTGCAGGCCATGTCGGGCGACGCCCAGGCCCTCACCCGGGCCCTCCTCGGCGGCGCCCCCGCCGGACAGGAGCGCACCCCGACGCGTCTGCAGCCTCCTTGCTGATGGACGGGTCATCCAGGATCCAGCCGTCTCATCGGTACTTCGCGCCGCGAAGAGCAGGCGAAGTACCGATGAGAAAGCGAGAACCTACAACGGTTGTAGGTTCTCGCCAGAGTTTTCGTCCGGCGCTGCCGTGACCAGTGAAACCGCTCATTGTCTCGCGGACTTCTCGCACAGTCCGTCTCAACAACTCTTCGCTTTCCTTGCGGGCTCACGGGTAGTGATCGACCGCGCGTCACGGCAGGCAGGGTGCGGGCTGAAATTGGACGGCGCGGGGCGTGCGGTGTGAGCATCGTCCTCGTGACACCGCACGATCTCGTGGGACGAGACGCCGAACTGCGCGACCTGTTGGCACTGCTGGACGGCGTGAAGGAGGGCGGCGGCGCGCTCGTGTTGAGCGGCGCGGCGGGCGTCGGCAAGTCGGCGCTGCTCGGGGCTGCCATGGCCGACGCCGCGGTCAGGGGCGCGCGGGTGCTGACCGTGACGGGTGTGCCCGCCGAAGGCCAGGTCCCGTACGAGGGTCTGCGCAGACTGCTCGCGGGGACCGGGCTCGCGCCCGGCGACCTCGACGGCGGGCCGCTGCGCACCGCGATGTCCGTGCTACACCGGCTGTCCGCGCTGGCGGGCGACACGCCCCTGGTGCTCGCCGTCGAGGACGCGCACTGGCTGGACGAGCCGAGCTGGGAGGCGCTCGCGTTCGTCGGACGCCGGCTGCGTTCGGACGCCGTGGTGCTGCTGGCGACCCTGCGCGACGACGCCGACGCGCAGGCCAGGCTCGCCGTGTCGGGGCTGCCCGCGCTGACGGTGCCGCCGCTGACCGACCAGGCGGCGGCGGAGCTGGTGGCGAGGGTCGCGCCCGAACTGGGCATCGCGCTGCGCGCCCGCGTGCTGGTGGAGGCGGCGGGCAACCCGCTCGCGCTGATGGAGTTCGCCGCGCTGGCGTCCCGGCAGGACCAGGAGGTGCTGGCGTCGAGCAGGCTGCCTTTGACGGAGCGGCTGGAACGCGCGTTCGCGCAGGCGCTCGCCGCGCTGCCCGCCGACACCAGGCTCCTGGCGCTCGTCGCCGCCGTCAACGAGGACGACGCGATCGAGGAGAACATGCGGGCCGCGTCCCTGCTAGCGGGCGCGCCGATCGAGGCTGCCTCGCTGGCCCCCGCGGCCCGGGCGGGGCTGGTCGTGGCCGACGCCGTACGGGTCAGGTTCCGGCACCCGCTGATCAGGTCGGCGATCGTCCAGGCGGCCGGGGCGGACCTGGTACGCGACGCGCACGCCGCGCTCGCCGCCGCTCTGCCCGAGGACGACGACCGCAGGATCTGGCACCGGGCGGCCACCGCGACGTCCTATGACGACGACGTCGCGGCCGGGCTCGCCGCCGCCGCGCTGCGCGCCGAGGGCAGGGGCGCGTCGGGGCGTGCGCTGGAGGCGCTGGAACGGGCCGCCTACCTCAGCGCGGACCCGGCCCGCCGGGGCGCGCGGCTGGTCGACGCCGCCGTCATGGCCCTCGAACTCAGCGACCGCGCCGCCCTGGAACGCCTCGTCGGCCGCGCGGAGGACGCCGGCCTCGCCCCGATCGACCGGTCCAGGCTCGCCTACTTCCGCAACATCGCCCTGCATTTCGTGTGGACCGGCGTGGACCGGCTGTCCGACCTCGGCGGGTTCCTCGACGAGATGCGCGCCCGTGACGGCTCGGCGGTCGCGCTGCGCTGGCTGGCCTGGGTCAGCATGCGCTGGTTCTTCACCAACCCCGCGTGGGAGAGCCGCGCGCCGGTGCTCGCCGCGATCGAACGGCTGGACGTGCCTGCGGACGACCCGCAGATCGTCGTGTCGCTCGCGGTGATCGCCCCGGTGGAGCGCGGCAGGCAGGTGCTGGCCCGGCTCGACGCGCTGAGCACGGCGAGCTGGGTCAGCCCGCGCAACCTGCTCCTGCTGGGCATGGCGGCGAACGCGGTCGGGGCGTTCCCGCTGGGCGCGCGGCTGTACGGGGAGGCGATCGCGGCGATGCGGGCGCGGGGGCCGTTCGGGTCCCTCGCGCAGTCGCTCGTCGGGCAGGCGACGTCGGCGGCGCGGCTCGCCGACACCCGGCTCGGGGTCGTCGCCGCCGCCGAGGCCAGGGCGCTGGCCGTGGAGACCAGGCAGCCGCAGTGGGTGCTCACTGCGGACGCCGTAGCCGCCGAGATCCACGCGCTGCGCGGCGCGACGGACGTCGCGCGTGACCTCGCCGCGCAGGCCGGGCAGGCGTTCCTGTCGGCGGGGGCGTACCCGATGCTGGCCCTGGTGCAGCTCGCGCGCGGAGCCGCCGAACTGGCCGACGGGACCTTCGGCGCGGCCTGGGACGCGCTGCGCCCGATCTTCGATCCCGGCGAGGTCAGCTACAGCCAGTACATGCGGCTGTGGGCGCTGCCGCACCTGGCGGAGGCGGCGCTGCTCAGCGGGCGGCTGGAGGAGCTGCGCGCGGTCGCCGGCGAGCTGGCCCCGCTGATCGAGGAGGGCGGGTCGCCGGTCGGGCACGTCGCGCTCGCCTACATCAGGGCCGTCACCGCGGCTGACGAGACCGCCGAGGAACTGTTCACCCAGGCGCTGCGCGAGGACCTGGTCGGCTGGCCATTCGAACGGGCGCGGCTGCGGTACGCGTGGGGCGCGTGGCTGCGCCGCCAGCGCCGTGCCGCCGAGGCCCGGGCGCCGCTGCGCGCGGCGGCCGAGGCGTTCGACGCGCTCGGCGCGGTGCCCTGGTCGGAGCGCGCGCTGCGCGAGCTGCGCGCGAGCGGCGAGCGGATCCGCCGCAAGCACGACGCCCGCGACCGGCTCACCGCTCAGGAGCTGCAGATCGCGCAGCTCGTCGCGGACGGCCTGACCAACCGCGACATCGGCCAGCGACTTTTCGTCTCGCCTCGCACGGTCAGCACGCACCTGGCGCGCATCTTTCCCAAGCTCGGCATCACCACGCGCGGCGAGCTGAGCCGTCTCATGGCCGCGCGGGAGGGCGATTACATCATTTGACGTACGCGAGGGGAGCCGGCCGATTCCTACCGTGGGACGCGATCCACCCCTTCTCTCCTCGCGGAGGAACGCCATGATCCGCAACATCGTGCTCGTCCACGGCGGCTTCGTCGACGGCTCCGGCTGGCAGGCCGTCTACGACCTGCTCGTCGCCGACGGTTTCCGCGTGTCGGTCGTGCAGAACCCGACCCTGTCCCTGGCCGGGGACGTCGCCACCACGCACCAGGCCATCGACGCCCTGGACGGCTCGTGCGTCCTGGTCGGCCACTCTTATGGCGGCGTCGTCATCAGCGAGGCCGGTACGCACCCGAACGTCGCGGCGCTCGTGTACATCGCCGCGTTCGCCCCGGACAAGGGCGAGTCGGTCAACACGCTCATCGCCGACCCGCCGCCCGGCGCGCCCGTCCCGCCGATCCTGCCCCCGGTGAACGGATTCCTCTTCCTCGACCGGGACAAGTTCGCCGCGTCGTTCGCCGGGGACCTGCCCGTCGACCAGGCGGCGTTCATGGCCGATTCGCAGGTCCCGTGGGGCGTGGACGCCCTCGGCGGCACGGTCACCGAACCCGCGTGGCGCGCCAAGCCGTCCTGGTACCTGGTGGCGACCGACGACCGGATGATCCCGCCGCCCGCCCAGCACGCCATGGCACAGCGCGCCGGGGCGACCATCGCGGAGACGCCGGGCAGCCACTCGGTCTACCTGTCGCAGCCCGCCGCGGTCGCCGACCTCATCCGCCAGGCCGCCTCCTGACGACCGCTCGCTGACGCCGACCCGCCTGGCTGACCAGGCGGTAGCCGGTGTCCGGCGCGACCAACGCGCCCTCATGTCTCGCATCTCTCCCTTCTAATGGAGACCGACGCGTAGAACGAGACCCGTCCGGAAGTGGAGACTACAGATAGGCTCCGAATCATCACCCTAAGTTGCAGGTAGCTTTCTCACCGGTACTTCGCCCGGCGAAAAGTAGGCGAAGTACCGGTGAGAAAGCGAAAGGTGGGGTGAGAACCTACAACGGTCAGAGACCGGGCCTTACCGCACCGACGAAGGTGCGCTTGCGGTAGGAGTTCAGCTTGTCGATGCGAACGCGGGCTCCGCTGTGCGGGGAGTGGACCATCCTGCCCTTGCCGACATAGATGCCCACATGACCGCCGCCGCTGGTGAAGATCAGGTCTCCGGGCTTGAGATTCTTCCAGGAGATCTTCTTCTTCACCGCGCGACGCTGGGAGTAGGTGGTTCGCGGGAGCTTCACGCCTGCCTTGCGCCAGGCGAACACGGCCAGACCGGAACAGTCGAACGCGCCGGGACCAGTGGCTCCCCACCGGTACGGATCGCCGATCTGCTCCTTGGCCACCGCGACGGCCCGCTGAGCCTTGGACCGCTGGCGTGCGGCCTTGCTCATCGTGGCGCGTTGCTTCACCGAACTCTTCGCCCGGCCGGCGGCCGGAAGATCGGAGATGGGAACGTTCCCAGTGGTGGCCTGGTCGGCCGTTTCGGTCAACGTGTGGGTGACTGTCGTCGTGTCAGCCGCCACGGGCTGCGCCGCGAACACTCCGACCGAGGCCGTGAGAGCGACGCCGCCCAGGGAGAGACGGGCAAGACGGGACAGACATGCGGGGGTGGTTGACAGGATCGCTCCTATGATCTTCCACGTACGCCTACCGGGTTAGCTGACGGATTCGGGCGGGGAAGTCGCCCTACGGTGGAATTCACACCGATTCACCCCTTGACTCCTGCGTACAGAGCCTTTTGGGTCCCCGGCTCCATGCCTCCTGACTGCATGGACTCGGCCGGTCGCATTTGTGACATGCGACACACGGATCTTTATGGAGACATCAGCGCATTCGGCTGACATGGTGGCGACGCCATGGCTTGTACGTCGCGGCCCAGAAACTACCGAGCTTCACCACGTTTAGGCAAAGCATTCTCCAAAGATAAAGATCAGATAACTAGATTTTATTCGTGAAGGCCCTGCATACACCGGCATTTCAATGCCCATTGTGACTCTGGTCACACTTCACGAAACAGAAGCTGAACACGGCACCAGAAGCCCCATCAGCCCCACAGGTTCATAAGATCGTTCCAACCGGCCAACGCCCGGACGAATCAGGCAACTTGCCTACGGGTGGACGGCCTCGGACGTGCCACAAGACAGATGACCTTCGAACGTGCCGACAGACGGACAGCCGTACCTACGGGCGGACGGCCTTGTCCGGGTTGTACTCACCGACGGGCGTGACCTTGACCACGTCACCCGTCTGCGGCGAGTGGACGACCTTCCCGTCACCCGCATAAATTCCCACGTGCCCGAACCCGCTGTGCCACACCAGATCGCCCGGCTCCAGCGCGTTCACCGACACCCTGCGGTTCGCCCCCCAGGCCCACATCTCGTAGCTCGTCCGCGGCAGGCTGACCCCACCCTTCCGCCAGGCCGCCTGAACGAGCCCTGAGCAGTCCCACGAGCCCGGACCAGTCCCCCCATACCGGTAGGGCTTCCCAATCTGCGCATACGCGAACTCAAGGGCCGCCAGCGCGTTCCCGGACGCGGGCCCGGTGTAGATCTGCCCCGTGCTGTTGGTATTGCCCGGGTTGTACGCACCGAGCTCCCGGAGCAGCTTCACCTGCTCGGCCACCATACGGTCGGCCTTTTTCTTCTTCTTGACCAGCTCGTCCTTGACCTTCGCGGCGTCCTCGTAGGTCTTCTTCTTCGCCTCACGCTGGGTCCGCAACCCCTTGATCGCGACCTCGAACTCGGTCAGCGACTGGGTGCGCCCGGCGGCGAGCTGATCCATCAGCGTCATCGTGTTGAGCATCGTGTCCGGATCGTCGGCGGTGAACAGCCCGCTCAGCGTCCGGAAGTCGCCGGTCTGGTAGTTGGTCACCGCGACCCCGACGACACCCGCCCGTAACGCCTGGACCTGAAGGTCCTGCTTCTTGAAGGCGGTGTTGACCTTGTCGTACTGCTTCTTCGCCTTCTTCCACTTCTCGTTGGCGCCGTTGTAGTCGTCGACGATCTCGTCCATCTGCTTGTTGAGCTTCTTCAGCTTGGCCTGCGCCTCGGCGAGCGTGGGCTTGGGATCCGCCTGCGCACCGACTACCGGCAGGAGGATGACGGCTGCGGCCAGACCCGCCGCGACCGATGCTCGCCCACGCACAAGAACCCCTTCCAGACGGACAGACCTGGTCGGGAACTCTAGTGAAGCGATCTTGCCCGCTCAACCGATTCGGGCTATTTGCCCAGTTCATCACCCATCGCGATCAACTGATCACGCACGGCCAAGTCTCCGCAGCAGCAGGGTGGCCGGGACCGGCCTGGCGCCCATCCGGCGCACCGACTCGGCCACCTCCCGATCGGAGGACACCACCGCGATGGCCCGGCCGGGGGGCTCGATCCGGACCAGCTGCCGGATCAGGTCGTCGGCGATCTGGCCGGGCGCGCTGAACGCCACCCGCACCCCGCGCGGCGCGGAGACCTGCACGGGACCGTCCAGCTCGGCCCCGTCGAAGACACACGTGATCTCCACTTTGACCTGCACGGCCAGGCCGCCGAGCCCGGTCAGCAGCCGGCTGCGCTGATCGACTAGGGTCAGCGCCCCGTAGCCGGTCTTGGTCACGTTGTAGCCGTCCACGACCAGATGCAGGTTGGGTATCGCCAGCAGCTGATCGAGCAGCTGCGGGTCGTCGTCGGCCAGCGCCCGCGCGGGAACCGCCCGCACGCTGGGCGGCCCCGGCGTCACGGCCGTCACGTAGTCGGCCGGCCTGCTGATCGACGTCGGCAGCGACAGCTCCTTGCGCAGCCCCTTGGCGGCGTCCTCCAGCGCGTCCATGAGCACCCGGATCCGCGCGTCCTCGACGCTGCGGCCCTCGCGGGCGGCCCGGCGGCTGGCCTCCAGATGGCGTTCCGCCTCGGCCAGCCGCTCCTTCAGCTTGCGGATCTCCGCCTCGGCGGCGGCCCCCGCGCCCGCGACGCGGTTGCGCGCGTCGGCGGTGGCGGCGTCCAGCTCCTGCGCCCGCAGCTCGGCGGCCTTGGCCCGCTCCCTGGCGTCGTGCAGCTTGCGCCGCAGATCGGCGTTCTCCGACCGCGCGGTCCGCAGCTGCTCCCTGACCCGGTCGATCTCCTCCTTGGCCGCCGTACGCTGGGCCGCGAGCTGCTCGCGCAGCCGGGTCTCGGCCTGCTCCCGCTGGTTGCCCAGCGCCGCCGCCCGGTCGATGTCCTCGCGCGCCTGCTCGACCAGCTCGGCCCACCCGGGCGGCCTGGTCAGGTAGGCGGCCGCCGCCACCAGCACCGGCTCGGCCGCGGGCGGCACGGTCTCCTCGGCCAGCGCGGCCACCAGCTCGGGCCAGGCGGCCGTCAGCGCCTCCGCGACGAGCTCGCGGAACTCCTTGTCGTTCTCCAGCTGCGCGGCGATGGGCGCGCTGCCCAGCCGCGCCCGCTTCCGGGGATCGAACTTCGCGATCCCCCGCAATGGCGGCGGAATCGTCCCGCCCGGCATAGCGCCGAGCACTTGGGCCGCCAACTCGACGACATGCGCCCGAACCTGCTCGGGCAGGGGACGAGACAGGCCCTCTCCGGCTGAACTCATCCCTGGTCGCTCCTCGTTCTGGTCTTTCATTCAAGGGTACGGCTCTGCGGCGCTACCACATCACTTTCCGCGACCTTGCCCTCCTCCCCCGCCTGAAACAGTGGATTCCACCCGCAACCGCCCACTGCGGGACCTCCTTCGCGGAACAGCCCATCCCTGCGATGACCTGCGCGATCATCGAATCCCTGCCAACCGCCACCCCCTTCGTCAACCAGGACGATCTATCACATACCGTGCACTTAGGGCCTCCGCCGTGTGCAGCTGCGGCCACGGCGGGGGCCCGCCAGCAACCCCGGGAATACGGTCGCTGGGGCGGAATGCCGTCATTTAGTGTGGTCGGATGCTCAAGCCCGCGTACCCCATCGAGACCCCGCGACTCATCCTCCGGCCGTACGAAATCGACGACGTCCCCGCGGCGCACGCGTTCCACTCGCTGCCCGAAGTGACCAGATATCTCTACTGGGAGCCCCGGGACCTCGATCAGGTACGGGAGAGGGTCGCGGAGAAGGCGCAGGTGCGGGAGCTCACCGACGCGGGCCAGGCGCTCTGCCTGGCGGTGTTCGAACGGGAGACCGGCGCCCTGGCGGGCGAGGTCGTGCTGTTCTGGCAGAGCCGCGAGCACCGGCAGGGCGAGATCGGATACATCTTCAATCCCGCCTTCCACGGCAAGGGCTACGCCACCGAGGCGAGCCGGGAGATGCTCAGGCTCGGTTTCGACGACCTGGAACTCCACCGCATCGCCGCGCGCTGCGACGGCCGCAACACCGCCTCGACCAAGGTCATGGAGCGGCTCGGCATGCGCGAGGAAGCGCATCTGATCGAGAACGAGATGGTAAAGGGCGAGTGGACCGACGAGATCGTGTACGCGATGCTGCGTCGTGAATGGGACGAACTCCCGTAGACGCGACACGCGGGACGGCGGGGATGCCGGGAAGTGTCGGTCCGCGTCTCTATGGTCGTGGGCGTGGAACAGGGCACGCTAGATGATCTCGGGACCCCGCTCGCCGGCGTGACGTTCGTCGTCTTCGACCTGGAGACCACCGGCGTCTCGACGTCCGAGCACGGCGTCACCGAGATCGGCGCGGTCAAGGTGCGCGGCGGTGAGGTGATCGGCGAGTTCGCCACCCTGGTGGATCCCGGCGGCCCGATCCCGCCGTTCATCTCGGTGCTGACCGGGATCACCGACGCGATGGTGCTGGCCGCGCCCCGGATGACCGAGGTGCTGCCGAGCTTCCTGGAGTTCATCCGGGGGTGCACGCTGGTGGCGCACAACGCGCCGTTCGACATGGGCTTCATCAAGGCGGCCTGCGCGGGCCAGGGCTACCCGCCGCCGGTGAATCCGGTGGTGGACACCGCCGATCTCGCCCGCCGGGTGCTCAACCGGGACGAGACGCCCAACTGCAAGCTCGCCACCCTGGCCAGGTTCTTCCGCAGCGCCACCGAGCCGTGCCACCGGGCGCTGGCCGACGCCCGCGCCACCGTCGACGTGCTGCACGGCCTGATCGGCCGGGTCGGCTCACTGGGCGTGCACACGCTGGAGGATCTGCGGGGGTTCGTCCGCATGCCGACGCCCGAGCAGCAGCGCAAGCGCCATCTCTCCGAGGGCGTGCCCGCCCGCCCGGGGGTGTACATCTTCGAGGACGTCCGGGGCGAAGCCCTCTACGTCGGGAAGAGCTCGAACCTGCGGAACCGGGTCCGGAGCTACTTCACCGCCAGCGAGACCCGGCCGCGCGTGCGGGAGATGATCGGCATCGCCGAGCGGGTCCGGCACATCGTCTGCTCGACCGCGCTGGAGGCCGAGATCCGCGAACTCCGCATGATCGGCGCCACCAAGCCCCGCTACAACCGGCGCTCCCGCTTCCCCGAGCGGGTCGTCTGGCTGAAACTGACCAACGAGCCCTTTCCCCGGCTCAGCATCGTGCGCGAGCTCAAGGACGACGGCGGCACCTACCTCGGCCCCTTCGGCAGCAGCCGCACCGCCGACGAGGCCCGCACCGCCATGCACGAGGCCCTGCCGCTGCGGCAGTGCGGCGAACGATTATCGCCGACGGTCTTCCGCAGCGCGTGCACCCTGGCTGAACTGGGCAAATGCGGCGCCCCCTGCGACGGGCGGCAAAGCCAGGCGGCGTACGGAGTGCACGTCGCCCAGGCCCGCCACGCCATGGAGCACGACGCCGGCCTGGTCTTCTCCGCCGTGGAGGCCCGGATGGACCGCCTCTCCGCCGAGCAGCGCTACGAGGAGGCGGCCGTCGACCGGGATCGCCTCGCCGCGTATGTCCGCACGGCGGCGCGCATGCAGCGGCTGCTCTCGCTGACCCGCATCGAGCAGATGGTGGCCGCCAGCCCGGCCTTCAACGGCGACTGGGACATCCACGTCATCCGCCACGGCCGCCTGACCGCCGCCGGGGTGATGCCGCGCGGCGCCCACCCGGTGCCGTATGTGGAGGCCCTGGTCGCCACCGCGGAAACGGTCGTCCCCGGGCCGGGGCCGACCCCCGCCGCCAGCGCCGAGGAGACCGAGACGATCCTGCGCTGGCTGGACACTCCGGGCATCCGCCTGGTCCGCGTCGAGGGCGGCACCTGGAGCCTCCCGGCGTACGGCGCGGGGCGGCTCAAGGGGAGGATCGACCGGGCGTACGAGAGCCTGCGGGCCCACCAGCCGAGGGAGGGCCGGCCGCTGCGATAGGTTCTGATCAGTCCGCAGGAACGGGAGAGCGCATATGGTCACCGCGATCGTGCACATCAACGCCGACGTCGATCGTATTCCGGAGGTCGCGCAGACCATCGCGGAACTCGACGGCGTCAGCGAGGTCTACTCGATCACCGGGGAGTTCGACCTGATGGCCATGGTCCGCGTGAAGGACTACGAGGAGATCGCCGAGGTCATCCCCGGCCGGTTGAACAAGGTCCCGGGCGTGCTCCACACCGAGACCCACATCGCCTTCCGCGCCTACTCCCGCCACGATCTCGACGCGGCCTTCTCCATCGGCCTCAGCGACGCGGACTGATCACCGATTCCTGGCGGCGGAACGCCCATCGCTTCCGGGCGAGCAGGCGCACCCGGAGTGTTCACCGATTCCGGGCGAGCGTGCGTGTGGATTTCTCACCGATTCCGGGTGATCAGCAGCCGCACCCGGACCTCGAAGCCATCCGATATCGTCCGCGAGGCGACCGAACCGCCGAACAGGGCGGCGCGTTCCCAGATGCCGAGCAGCCGTTCCCTCGGCAGCCCGTCGTCCCGCACGCTCAACTCCAGGACGCCACTCAGCCACCGCAACTCGACCGTGGCCGTAGTGGAGTGCCCGTACAGCGCCGCGTTCCGCAGCGTCTCCTCCACGATCCGGTAGACCGACAGTTCGAGCACAGGACCGTCCGCCCTGACCCCGTCCTCCCGCAACGTCACCGCGAGCCCCCCGGCCCGATATCCGTCGAGCAGCACCGGCAGATCCGCCAGCCTCGGCTGCGGCCCCCTGCTCACCCCGTCCACCCGCAGCAGCCCCAGCATGCGCTGCAGGTCGCTGAGCACCTGCCGCCCCGACTCCTCGGCATCCCGCAACGTCTGCCTGGCCCGCTCCGGATCCCGGTCCATGATGACCCGCCCGGCCCCCACCGCCAGCGTCATCACGCTCAGGTCATGCGCCACCACATCATGCAGCTCACACGCGATCCGCAGCCGCTCCCGCGCCACCGCATCCGTCGAATCCCCCAGCCACCGGCGAACAACCCGCGACCCCACCAGCCGAGACACAAGATGACGCATCATGCGGGCAACCTAAGCCGCCACCTGTCGGATTACGTCCCCTCGCAGATGGACCCCTCATCCCCCGCAGGACTGACGGACGCTCTGCCTACTTGGTGGATTGGCTGATTTCTATCCAGCGGTTGAGGGTGGTGGTGGCGGTGCCGGAGTCGATGGCGTGGGCGGCGCGGGTGTAGTTGTCGCGGAGTTGGGTGTTGAGGGTTTCCGGGGTGGGGCCGTCGAGGGCGGTGAGGGCGGCGGCGGCGTTGAGGAGGGCGGCGTCGCGGATGGGGCCGGGCTTGCCGCCGAGGAGGTCGTGGATGGCGTTGGCGTTGAACTCGGGGTCGCCGCCGCGCAGGTCGCCGGGCTGGGAGCGGGGGATGCCGATGTCCAGGGGGTCGAAGGTGGTCTTGGTGGCCACGCCGTCGCGCACGACGTACACGGTGGAGGGGGCGGCGGTGGAGAGTTCGTCCAGGCCGTCGTCGCCGCGGAAGACCAGGGCGGAGACGCCGCGCTCGGCGAAGACGCCGGCCACGACGGGGAGCATGCGGGCGTCGAAGACGCCGATCGCCTGGGCGACGGGCTGGGCGGGGTTGGTGAGCGGGCCGAGGAAGTTGAAGACGGTGGGGACGCCGATCTCCTTGCGCGGCGGGCCCGCGAAGCGCATGGACGGGTGGTAGACGGGCGCGAAGAAGAACGCGATCCCGGCTTCGGCCACGATCCTGGCGGTCGCCTCGGGCGAGGCGTCGATGACTACGCCGAGATGTTCGAGCACGTCGGCCGCCCCGCACAGGGAGGACGCGGCCCGGTTGCCGTGCTTGGTCACCCGCGCCCCGGCGGCGGCGGACACGATCGCCGCCATCGTCGACACGTTGACGGTGTGCGCGCGGTCGCCCCCGGTCCCGACCACGTCCACGGTCGCGCCTTCCACGGTGACCAGGGCGGTGGCGCGGTCCAGCATGGTCCTGGCCATCCCGGACACCTCCGCGACGGTCTCCCCCTTGGCCCGGAGCGCGACCACGAAGGCCGCGAACTGCGCGGGGGTGGCCGCGTTGGACATGATCTCGCCCATCGCCCACGCGGTCTCGTCGGCGGTCAGATCCTCGCCGGAGAGCAGCGCGTGGAGAAGCGACGGCCAGGTGGTGCGAGCGTCCATGGCGTTCCTTGATAAGCGAAAAGGGGCAGAAAGGCAGCGAATCCCAACCGAATCGCCAGGATGACCGTGCTATGCCGGTGGGCCGGTCGGTTCAGGGACGGCGGACAGACCGGGTCAGGCGATCGCGGGACGGCGGCGGAGCAGGTCCGCGACGGCTTCCGCGACCGCCATCGGGTCGAGGGGCTGGGACACGACCGCATCGGCGCGTGACCAGTTGGCCAGCCAGCGGTCGTCCCGGCGGGCGATGATCAGCAGGATCGGCGGGCAGTTGTGCACCTCGTCCTTGGCCTGGCGGGCGATCCCCATCCCCCCGGCGGGCGCGGCCTCGCCGTCGAGGATCGCCAGATCGAAATCTCCCGAGTCCAGGTAGCGGAGCACCGCGGGCTGGGTGGCGCTCTCCACGATCTCCACCTCGGGCAGATCCGCGGCCGGACGCCGCCCGATCGCCGTCCGCACCTTCTCCCGGGTGCTCGCGTCATCGCTGTAGATGAGAACCTTCACGTCGCAACACTCCTATTAATCAGAAAGTCGTGATCTGGACAGCCGCGGCGGTGCGGCGCCTGGTCGACGGCTGTGCGGCTGTCTGTGGGACGGGTTTCTGGTTAATAACCGCCTGTGGTCAAGCCGATGGTATCGGCCCTGCCCGACCCCCCGCGCGCGACCGTACCCGGCAACACAGCCCCCCGAAGAGGCGACCGGGCAGGTTAGCCGCAATAATGCTGGGCGTGGCGACAGCATCCGCAATTACAACGACGACGGCACCACACGCGTCCCGCCGGCCCAACCTGGTCAGCGTGGGGACGATCGTCTGGTTGTCCTCTGAGCTCATGTTCTTCGCGGCGCTGTTCGCGATGTACTTCACCATCCGATCGGTCAGCCTCGACCAGGGTCTCCCCTGGCCGAACGCCGACCTGAACATCCCGTTCGCGACGGCAAACACCATCATTCTGGTCCTGTCCAGTGTGACCTGCCAGTTCGGCGTATGGGCCGCGGAGAAGGGCCAGGTCAAGAAGCTCCGGTTCTGGTACATCGTCAGCTTCCTCATGGGCGCGGTCTTCGTCGCCGGGCAGCTGTACGAGTACAACTCGCTGGTGCACGAGGGCACGACGCTCTCCTCCGACGCCTACGGCTCGGTGTTCTACCTGACCACGGGCTTCCACGGGCTGCACGTGACGGGTGGGCTGATCGCGTTCCTGTTCATGCTGGGACGCACGTACGCCGCGAAGCGCTTCACGCATGAGCAGGCCACCAGCGCCATCGTCGTGTCCTACTACTGGCACTTCGTCGATGTCGTCTGGATCGGCCTTTTCGCGACCATCTACATCATCAAATGATCGGAACGGGGATATCGGTGAACTCGATCACCGCGCGACGGCGGCATCCCCTCGCGCGTCTCGCCGTCGTGGCGCTCGCGCTGGGCCTCCTCGGCGGAGGATACGCCCTGTTCGCGCCGAGCAACTCAGCGGACGCGGCGATCGCGTCCGGTAAGGCCGACGACGTGGCCGAGGGCAAGAGCCTGTTCGTGGCCCATTGTTCGAGCTGCCACGGCCCGAACGCCGAGGGCACCACGATGGGCCCGCCGCTGGTCGGCGTCGGCGCGGCGGCGGTGGACTTCCAGGTCAGCAGCGGGCGCATGCCGGCTGGCCCTCCTGGCCCGCAGATGGAGCGCAAGCCGCTCGGCGAGTGGGTCACGCCGGAGGCGATCAACCAGCTGTCCGCCTACATCCAGAGCCTGGGCGGCGGCCCGCAGCGGCCCACCGCCGAGATGGTGGACCCGGCCAAGGGCGACGCGGCGAAGGGCGGCGAGCTGTTCCGCGCGAACTGCATCCAGTGCCACAACTTCGTCGGCGCGGGCGGCGCGCTCACCTACGGCAAACACGCGCCGAACCTGAACGAGGCCACGCCCGAGCAGATCTACGAGGCGATGGTCACGGGCCCGCAGGCGATGCCGGTCTTCAACGACTCGATCATCACGCCCGAGGACAAGCGGAACATGATCGCTTACATCGTGCAGATGCGTGAGTTGCAGGACCCGGGAGGTTTCGGCCTCGGCCGGATCGGCCCGGTGACCGAAGGCCTCGTCGTCTGGATCGCCGGTCTCAGCTTCATGTCTCTGACCGCCATCTGGATCACCGCGAAGAAGCGTAAGAAATGACCTCCAACGAGCATTCGAGCCACGAAGAGGACGCGCGCGTGCCCAGGCGCGTCATCGGCACCCCCGCCGCGGGCACCGCGGTGCTCGGCGACTCGCCACCGCCGCCTCCCGTCGAGGACCCGGCCGTCGTCTACCCGGACCTGGCCGCGGCCAGGCGGGCGGAGCGGCTGGTCGCCCTGCTCTTCCTGGTGACCTTCCTGTCCGGCGTCGCGTTCATCGCGTCGTATGTGATCTTCCAGGTCGGCACGGTGGACAGCACCGCGGCCTCCAACCTGGCCCTGGGCAGCACCCTCACGCTGGCGCTGCTCTCGCTGGCCGCGGGCATCGTGCTCTGGGTCCGCCGGATCATGCCGAAGTACACGCTGGTCCAGGAGCGCCACCCGATGGTCTCCGCCCCCGACACGCAGGAGTATGTCGCCGACACCTTCGTGGCGGGCGCCAACGAGAGCGGCTTCGTGCGGCACAAGCTGCTGCGCCGCACGCTGCTGCTGGCCGCCGCGCCGCTGGGCCTGGCCCCGCTGATCCTGCTGAAGGACCTGGGCCCGCTGCCGGGCACCTCGCTGCGGCACACGGTCTGGAAGAAGGGCCTGCGCCTGACCGTGGAGGGCACCGGCGCCCCGATCCGGGCCGCCGACTTCAACTCGCCCGGCGGCATCCTGTCGGTCGTGCCGCAGGGCTACGAGCACGACATGAACGCGCTCGCCAAGGCCACGCTGATCCTGATCAAGTTCCGTCCCGACCAGTTCAAGGCGGGCACGAACCAGAACTGGACCCACGACGGCATCGTGGCCTACTCGAAGATCTGCACGCACGTGGGCTGCCCCGCCGCCCTGTACGAGCAGACGACCCACCACATTCTCTGCCCCTGCCACCAGTCCACGTTCGACGCCACCGACGGCGCGAAGGTCATCTTCGGCCCGGCCGCCCGGCCGCTGCCGCAGCTGCCCATCGGCGTGGACGGCGAGGGCTACCTCATCGCGGAAGCCGACTTCGACGTCCCGGTCGGCCCGAGCTTCTGGGAACGCGGCGACGCCGAGGCCGACGCCAGGGAAGCCAGGGAGAAGGCATCATGACCACCCTGAAAGAACCGGCCCTGAAGGAAGCGCCCAAGCTGATAGCCGGGCCGGCGAGTTATCTGGACGACCGGCTGGGCGCGGGCAGTTGGCTGAAGCGGAACCTCCGCAAGGTCTTCCCCGACCACTGGTCGTTCCTGCTCGGCGAGATCGCGCTGTACTCGTTCATCATCCTGCTGCTCACCGGCACGTTCTTGACGTTCTGGTTCAAGCCGGGCATGGGCCATGTCGTGTACGACGGTCCGTACCAGCAGCTGCGCGGCGTCACCATGTCGGAGGCGTACGCGTCGACGCTGAAGATCAGCTTCGAGGTCCGGGGTGGTCTGCTGATGCGGCAGATGCACCACTGGGCGGCGCTGCTGTTCGTGGCCGGCATGACCGTGCACATGCTCCGGGTGTTCTTCACCGGCGCGTACCGCAAGCCGCGCGAGCTGAACTGGGTCATCGGCGTCCTGCTGCTGACGCTGGCCCTGTTGGAGGGCCTGACCGGCTACTCGCTCCCCGACGACCTGCTCTCCGGCGCCGGTCTGCGGATCACCGAGGGTGTGTTGATCTCGCTGCCGCTGGTCGGGACGTATTTCACGTTCTTCCTGTTCGGCGGGGAGTATCCGGGCGAGGATGTGATCGCGCGCTTCTACTCGCTGCACATCCTGCTGATCCCGGGCATCCTGCTGGCGCTGATCTCGGCGCACCTGATCCTCATGTGGGTGCAGAAGCACACCCAGATGGCGGGGACCGGGCGGACCAGCACCAACGTGGTGGGGGCGCCGTTCTACCCGGCCTTCATGGCGAAGGCGGGGGCGTACTTCCTGTTCACGTTCACGGCCATCGCGGGGCTGGGGACGTTCGCGCAGATCAACCCGATCTGGTTGTTCGGTCCCTACACTCCGGCGGATATCTCGGCGGGGTCGCAACCGGACTTCTACATGGGCTTCCTGGAGGGCGCGCTGCGGCTGATGCCCGCCTGGGAGATCAACTTCCTCGGGTATACCCTGCCGCTGAGCGTGCTGATACCCGCCCTGGTGCCGATGGGCATCATCATGACGGGCCTGGCGCTGTATCCGTTCATCGAGCAATGGGTCACCGGGGACCGGCGCGAGCACCACTTCGCCGACCGCCCCCGCAACAACCCGCACCGCACCTCGATCGGCATGGCGGCGGTCGTGTTCTACGGCCTGCTGTGGCTGCTGGGCGCGAACGACGAGATCTCGGCCTTCTTCCACATCGACCTGTACCATACGACGATCTTCGGGCGCTTCGCGGTGTTCCTGGGTCCGGCGCTGGCGTACTTCGTCACGTACCGGGTCTGCATGGGCCTGCAGCGCAAGGACGCCGAGGTCATGTCGCACGGTGTGGAGTCGGGCGTCATCAAGCGCATGCCGAACGGGCAGTACATCGAGGTCCACGTGCCCCCGGCCGAGGACATCGCCGACCATGTGCGCGGCAAGGAGCGGCTCCCGATCCTGCCCGGCGAGGCGGACATCGAGGGCATCCCGCCGAAGGGCGCCCGCTCGATCCTGGGCAAGGCGCGGGCCATGTTGAGCAAGAAGTACGGCACCGAGCACGTCCCGCTCGAAGAGGAAGGCGGCCACGGGCACGCGGCCATCGGCTCGGGTGAGGACAAGCACTAGCCAGACCATGGGAAAGGGGCCCGGAGTCAATCTCCGGGCCCCTTTTCACATGCTGTCGGTCTCCGCGGCGCGCAGGCGGCTCCACTTCAGCCACTCCGGCCAGGACTCCTGCCAGTGCCCCCAGCCGTTCAGCGGCTCCAGCACGCGCGGGCTGCCGGTGATGATGATCGGGTCGCCGATGAGCGTGTTGTCGATGAACCAGCGGGCGTTCTCCGGGCTGATGTTCACGCAGCCGTGGCTGACGTTGGAGTAGCCCTGCGAGCCCACCGACCAGGGCGCGGAGTGCACGTACTCGCCGCTGTTGGAGATGCGGACGGTGTTGTAGACGGTCTGGGAGTAGTAGCCGGCCTGACCGGGGCCGGCGTCGGGCGAGGTCATCACGGTGACCGGCTCGCGGGACATGGCCAGGTGAATGCCGTTGGTGGTGTGATATTTCGTGACACCACCCTTGCCGGCGCTGATCGGCACGCTGCGGATCAGCTTGCCGTCCCGCTTGATCTTCATCATGTGGGTGAGCACGCTGGCCGTGCTGATCTGGGAGCGCCCGATCTTGAAGTCGCGGACGTAGTCCTTCACGCCGTACATGCCGTCGGCGCCGCGCACGCCGGACAGGCGCGCGGTGAAGCGGACCTTGGTGTGCGCGGGCCAGAACTCCTTGGGCCGGTAGGCGATGGTCTTGTTGTCGAACCAGTGCCAGGCCCCCTCGACCGGCCTGGAGGCCTGCACGAACAGGTTCCGCTCCACCGAGACCCGGTCGGCGATGTCCTTGTCGAAGCTGACCATGATGGGCATGCCGACGCCCACCGTCAATCCTGATATGTCCTTGTTGGGGATGATCTGCTCGATGTTGTAGACGCTCTTGGGCTTGAGGGTGGAGAACGCGCTGCGGGCCGACCCGGCCGCGGTGGTCGCGGCCACGCTGTACTGGGTGTCGGCCAGCATGGGGCGCAGGCTGCGCCAGCGGGTCCTGTCGGCGCTGAAGGTGCCCTGTACTGCCTTGCCCTTGGTCGTCACCGTGACGGCCGTGAGAGCGCCGTTGGCGGAGTCGACTCTGATCGGGTGCCCGGGAAGCAGATCCCTGCCTCCGTTCGCCGGAGTGATGTAGAGGGCCGGCGCGGACCCCTTCTTGCCTTTCTGGTTCTCCTCGACCGCGGACGCGGCGGAACATCCTGTCGCCATCAGCAGGGCCAGCGCCCCAGCACCAGTAGCTCGCACGTTGCGTACTCCCCCGTCGGCTTTGATCCCTTTCGTAGGGTTATTACCCAGTTACGGGCGGTACGTCCGACGGGCGAGTAAAAGAAAAGCCCCGGCGTGCTTATCGGCACGCCGGGGCTTGGTGAAACCTAAGTAATGGACTCAGTGGGAGAAGTTCCCCCGGTAGTACTGGAAGACGAAGCCGATCGTGCTCATGATGAGCGCGAACATGCCGATCATGAACAGCCACCAGCCGATCACGAAGCCGAAGAAGGCCAGCGCCGCCGACAGGGTGGTGAACAGCGGCCACCAGCTGTGCGGGCTGAAGAAGCCCAGCTCACCGGCGCCGTCGCTGATCTCGGCTTCCTTGTTGTCCTCCGGCTGGTCGCCGATCCTGCGGGCGGTGAAGAGCAGGTAGTAGCCGATCATGAAGGCGAGCCCGACCGAGATCGCCATCGCGGTGGTGCCGGTCACTTCCTTGGACCAGAACCAGTAGACCAGGTCCGCCGCGGCGAAGAAGACACCGCAGAGGATGAACATCCAGCCCTGGACCTTCATACTTTCTCCTCGATGGGGGGCTTGGCCGGCAGATGCGGATACTTGGCGTCGAACGCCGGGCGCTCGGACCTGATCCTGGGCAGCTCGTGGAAGTTGTGCCGCGGCGGCGGGCAGGAGGTGGCCCACTCCAGCGAGCCCGCGTAACCCCACGGGTCGTCGACGAGGACCTTGGGCGCGGTCCGGTGGGTCAGCCAGACGTTGTACAGGAACGGCAGCGTGGAGGCGCCCAGCAGGAACGCGCCCACCGAGGAGACCATGTTCAGGTCGGTGAACCCGTCCACGGCCGAGTAGTTCGCGTACCGCCGGGGGAAGCCGGCCGCGCCCAGCCAGTGCTGCACCAGGAACGTCAGGTGGAAGCCGATGAACAGCGTCCAGAAGTGCCACTTGCCCAGCTTGTCGTTGAGCATCTTGCCGGTGAACTTCGGCCACCAGAAGTAGAACCCGGCGAACATCGCGAACACGACGGTGCCGAACACCACGTAGTGGAAGTGCGCCACCACGAAGTAGGAGTCACTGATCTGGAAGTCCAGCGGCGGCGAGGCCAGGATGACGCCGGTCAGGCCGCCGAGCAGGAACGTGATGAGGAAGCCCACCGCGAACAACATCGGCGTCTCGAACGAGAGATGGCCGCGCCACATCGTGCCGATCCAGTTGAAGAACTTCACCCCGGTGGGCACCGCGATCAGGAACGTCATGAACGAGAAGAACGGCAGCAGGACCTGCCCGGTGACGAACATGTGGTGCGCCCAGACCGTCACCGACAGACCGGCGATGGCGATGGTGGCGCCGACCAGGCCGATGTAACCGAAGATCGGCTTGCGGCTGAAGACCGGCAGCACCTCGGTGATGATGCCGAAGAACGGCAAGGCGATGATGTACACCTCGGGATGCCCGAAGAACCAGAACAGGTGCTGCCAGAGCATCGCCCCGCCGGTCGCGGAGTCGAACACGTGCGCCCCGAGTTTTCGGTCCGCCTCCAGCACCAGCAGCGCCGCCGCCAGCACCGGGAAGGCCAGCAGCACCAGGATGCTGGTGAGCAGGATGTTCCAGGTGAAGATCGGCATCCGGAACATGGTCATGCCGGGCGCGCGCATCGTGATGATCGTGGTGATGAAGTTGACCGCGCCCAGGATGGTGCCCAGGCCGGACAGGGCCAGACCCATGATCCACAGGTCGGCGCCGATCCCCGGCGAGGTGACCGCGTTGGACAGCGGCGAGTAGGCGGTCCAGCCGAACGCGGCCGCGCCGCCGGGGCTGAAGAAGCCGCTCACCGCGATGATGCTGCCGAACAGGTAGAGCCAGTAGCTGACCATGTTCAGCCGGGGGAACGCCACGTCGGGCGCGCCGATCTGCAGCGGCATCAGCTCGTTGGCGAAGCCCGCGAACAGCGGGGTCGCGAACATCAGCAGCATGATCGTGCCGTGCATGGTGAACAGCTGGTTGAACTGCTCGTTGGAGACGAACTCCATCCCCGGCTGGGCCAGCTCGGCCCGCATCACCAGCGCCATCACGCCGCCGATGAGGAAGAACACGAACGACGTGATCAGGTAGAGGTGCCCGATCACCTTGTGGTCCGTGGTGGACAGCCAGCTCGTGATGAGCCGGCCCTTGCGGTAGGGCCGCGGGGGAAGCGCGGCCGGTTCCGGAATGGCGGTCACTGGGCGCCCCCCGCCTGACTAGCGACATACTGATCGAATTCGGCCTGCGGGACGAGTTTGACCGAGAACAGCATCCTGCTGTGGTCGACTCCGCAGAGCTCGGCGCAGCGGCCGAAGAAAGTGCCGGTCTTGTCGAGGGTGTCGATCTCGAACCGGTTGTTGAAGCCGGGCATCACGTCCTGCTTGAACAGGAAGGCCGGCACCCAGAAGGAGTGGATGACGTCCGGCGAGTGAAGCAGGAACTCCACCTTGGACCCGGCCGGCAGCACCAGCTGCGGGCCCTGCGGGTTCTCCAGGGACTGCTTGGACAGGTCGGCGGGAACCCCCGCGACGACGACCGTCTTGCCCTGGTATTCGGTGGTGAAGCGCCAGCTCCACTGGAAGCCCTCGACCTTGACCTTCACGGGCGCGGTCCCGGTGACCTTCATGATCTCGGTCTCGTCGCGCGCGGTGAAGTAGAAGAACACGGCCACCATGACCAGCGGCACGAGCGTGTAGAGCATCTCGATCGGCAGGTTGTACCGCACCTGCGGCGGCAGCTGCTGGTCGGAGTGCTTGCGCTTCCGATGGAAGATCACGGACCAGATGATCAGGCCGAAGACGACGGCGAAGGTCGCGAGCGCGGCGATCCAGGAGCCCAGCCACAGGTCCAGCATCGTATTGCCCTGGTGGGTCAGCGGCTCGGGCATGGCCCCGCGGGACCATTCTTCGGCACTACACGCCGACGCGGACGCGACCAGCAACGCCACCACGGCGAGGCTGGGCACCCGGCGGCGGGCCAACGGTCGCCGTGTCGTACGGCGGGTCGGACTCACGGATCGCCTACCCCACAGATGAAGCCCAAAGGACTCTTCCCCTGGGCGTTTCTCAGATTCCACTGCAAACGGGAGATCTTCTCGCCCGCTTTACTTGATTCACTTCAATGCTGGGGGACACATTAGCGCGGACTGGCACTGCCCCTCTGAGCAGCCCCCGTTAATGTCCTCACTGTGGCGTACCTCGATGCGGCTTCCACCGAGCCCCTGCATCCCGCGGCCCGCGAGGCCCTCCTGGCGGCCCTGGACGTGGGCTGGGCCGACCCCGCCCGGCTGTACGGCTCAGGACGCCGGGTCCGCCTCCTGCTCGACCAGGCCAGGGCGGAGGTGGCCGAGATCCTGGGCGCCCGCGCGGACGAGGTCTCCTTCACCTCCTCCGGCACCCAGGCCGTGCACCTGGGCGTGCTCGGCGGGCTGGCCGGCCGCAAACGCGCAGGCCGGCGCCTGGTGGTCAGTGCCGTCGAACATTCCAGCGTGCTGCACGCGGCCGGGGTGCACGAGCGCGACGGGGGAAGCGTCGAGACCGTCGGCGTGGAGATCACCGGCCGGGTCTCCCCCGCCGCCTTCGCCGCCGCGGTCGCCGAGCCGGGCACGGCGCTGGCCTGCCTGCAGACCGCCAACCACGAGGTCGGCACCCTGCAGCCGGTGGCCGAGGCGGGCGAGGCCTGCCAGGCGGCCGGGGTGCCGTTGTTCGTGGACGCGGCCCAGTCGGCCGGACGGCTGCCGATCCCGCCCGGCTGGTCGATCCTGGCCGCCAGCGCGCACAAGTGGGGCGGTCCGGCGGGGGTGGGCGTGCTGGCCATCCGTAAAGGGGTGCGGTGGCGCTCGCCGTACCCCGAGGACGACCGGGAGAGCCGCCGGGTGCCGGGGTTCGAGAACGTGCCCGCGGTGGTCGCCGCCGTGGCGGCGCTGCGCGCCCGCGTGGCCGAGGCGGCGGCCGAGTCGGCCCGCCTGTCCGCCCTCGTGGACCGGATCCGCCACGAGGTCCCGCGCCTGGTGCCCGATGTCGAGGTGATCGGCGACCCGGTGGAACGTCTTCCCCACCTGGTGACATTTTCCTGCCTCTATGTAGAAGGTGAGGCGCTCCTGACAGAGCTGGACAAGGCGGGTTTCGCCGTGTCGTCAGGGAGTTCATGCACGGCGAGTACGCTTCGACCGTCGCATGTGCTTGAGGCGATGGGCGTGCTTACGCATGGGAACGTCCGGGTATCGCTGCCCCGTGGCGTTTCCGCGGATGATGTGGAGAGATTCCTCACCGTCCTGCCGGATATCGTCCGCCGCATCCGTCATAGTCTGGGAGTGCACTAGATGTTCGGGGACATCATCATCCGGGGGTTCCAGTGATGTGGCGCCGCAAGCCCGCTCCGCGGGAGCTGCCCCAGGAATCCGCGGCCGCCCGCCCCGCCGCTCCCCCGGCCACCGCCCTCACCATTGACGCCCTGGGCCGCAAGTGCCCCATCCCCATCATCATGCTGGCCGACCAGATCAACACCGTCGGCCTCGGCGCCGTCGTCGCGGTCCTGGCGGACGACCCGGCCGCGTTCACCGACATCCCGGCCTGGTGCCGCCTGAAGTCCCACGAGCACGTGGCCAGCTACGAACTCCCCCAGGGCGGCTGGTCGATCCACGTGCGCCGTAACTATTAATCCCCGCTGACGGGGTACGTAGCGATTAAAACCGGACGAAAAAGGGGGAAATCGCCATGACCACGGCACGGGAGATCATGCACTTCGGGTGCGAGTGCGTGAGCGAGAACGAGACGCTGGACGTCGCGGCCAAGATGATGCGCGAGATGGACGTCGGGGCGCTGCCCGTGTGCGGGACCGACGACCGGCTCAAGGGGATCATCACCGACCGGGACATCGTGGTGCGGTGCATCGCGGCGGGGCACGACCCGGCCAAGGTCAGGACCGGCGACCTGACCGAGGGCACGCTCGTCTGGGTGAACGCCGACGCCGATGTCGACGACGCGCTCACGGCCATGCAGGAGAACCAGATCCGGCGGCTGCCGGTGCTGGAGAACCACCGGCTGGTCGGCATGATCAGCGAGGCCGACCTGGCCGCGCACCTGCCGGACGAGAAGCTGGCCATGACCATCGGCCAGATCTACGCGCAGGAGTGACGCCACGCTGAGCGGGCCACCTCGCCGGTGGCCCGCTCAGGCGGGTCAGGGGTGATAGCAGCGCACGTGCTCGGCCACCTCGGCGGCGGCGGCCTTGCCGTACGCCCCGGAGAAACGGTCGAGGAAGGCCTGCTGGCCCAGCTCGTACTCCTGGCAGCCGATGCGCTCCAGGACGTGGGTGGCGGTCAGGTTGCCGACCTGGCCGCAGCGTTCCAGCGACAGGCCCCAGGCCAGGGCGGACAGGAAGCCGGCCCGGAACGCGTCGCCGACGCCGGTGGGGTCGGCCTTGCCCAGTTCCGGGGCGGGCGAGATGTGCAGCGAGGGCTCGCCGACCTGGTCGATCCTGGCGCCCTTCGGGCCGAGCGTGGTGATCCGGACGCCCACCCGGGACAGCACGTCCTCATCCGACCAGCCGGTCTTCTGCTCGATCATGCCCTTTTCGTAGTCGTTGCTGAACAGATACGCCGCGCCCTCGATGAGCTGGCGGATCTGGTCGCCCGGCATCCGGGCCAGCTGCTGGGAGGGGTCGGCCGCGAACGGGATGCCGCGGCTGCGGGACTCGTCGGTGTGCCTGAGCATCGCGTCGGGGTCGTTGGGGCTGATCAGGACCAGGTCCAGGCCGCCCAGCCGGTCGGCGATCGGGCCCAGCTCGATCTCGCGGGCCTCGGCCATCGCGCCGGTGTAGAAGGAGGCGATCTGGTTGTGCTCCTCGTCGGTGGTGCACAGGAAGCGCGCGGTGTGGCGCAGCTCGGAGACGTGCACGGAGGCGCAGTCCACGCCGTGGCGCTCCAGCCAGGAGCGGTAGTCGGCGAAGTCGGCGCCGACGGCGCCGACCAGGATCGGGGTCAGGCCCAGGCAGCCCATGCCGAAGGCGATGTTGGCCGCGCAGCCGCCCCGGCGGACCTGCAGGTCGTCGACCAGGAAGGACAGTGAGACACGGTCGAGCTGTTCGGCGACGAGCTGGTCGGCGAACCGGCCCGGGAAGGTCATCAGTTGGTCGGTGGCGATGGAGCCGGTGACGGCGATGCGCACGGGGTCATTCTCCTCGTTGTCAGCAGCGCTTTCTTGAGCCCGCCAGATCGCGAGCCACGCAAGAATACGCGACTTCCCGCCCGCCCGAACTCACGATCCGGACACATGCCACCACCCTGTACGGCACGCGCCGTACAGGGTGGGTTAACCCGGCCCCCGTTAGTTGAACGAGTCGCCGCAGGCGCAGGAGCCCGTGGCGTTCGGGTTGTCGATCGTGAAGCCCTGCTTCTCGATCGTGTCCACGAAGTCCACCGTCGCCCCGATCAGGTACGGCGCGCTCATCCGGTCCGTGACGACACCGACGCCGCCGAAGTCGGATACGACGTCCCCGTCCATCGACCGGTCGTCGAAGTAGAGCTGGTAGCGCAGGCCCGAACAGCCGCCCGGCTGCACGGCGACGCGCAGCTGCAGCCCTTCCTCACCCTGCTGGTCCAGCAGGCTCTTGACCTTGGCGGCGGCCGCGTCAGTCAGGAGGAGCCCCTGCTGCGTGGCCTGCTCGCTGCTCTCAACCGTCATGTAGTGACTCCCACCGTCTGCTTCGACCGCCTATCGGAGGCCGATTGATGTCGTCCTTAGACGCTACCAACACCTCGCCCTCGACTGACATTCCCCCATCCCCTATCAACCAGAAACCCGTCCCATAGACAGCCGCATAGCCGCCGACCAGGCGGCTCGCCGCTGCGGCTGTCCAGATCACGACTTTCTAATTGATACCCCGGGGAATAAACACCGGCAACTCGTGTGTAATCATTAGTCGTCAGTTCGACGATAAGTCCCCGAAGGGGGTGTGGTCAGTGACGACCACGAGTCTTCCGCTCTTCGTGCTCGGCCAGGGCACCGATCCGCACAGCGAACGTGGGGTGGACTGTCCGGGTGAACTCCCGCCGGCCTCCGACCCCACGCTGGTGGCCCGGGCCAGAGCGGCGAAGGATCGGCTCGGCGACCGGCTGTTCGTGCTGGGGCACCACTACCAGCGGGACGAGGTGATCCAGTTCGCGGACGTGACCGGCGACTCGTTCAAGCTGGCGCGCGAGGCCGCGGCCCGGCCCGGCGCGGAGTACATCGTGTTCTGCGGGGTGCACTTCATGGCCGAATCCGCCGACATCCTCACCTCCAACGCGCAGCGGGTGGTGCTGCCCGACCTGGCGGCCGGGTGCTCGATGGCGGACATGGCCACCTTCAACCAGGTCGAGGAGTGCTGGGAGGCGCTGGAGGAGGCGGGCATCGCCGACCAGGTGGTGCCGATCACCTACATGAACTCCAGCGCCGACATCAAGGCCTTCTGCGGGCGCCACGGGGGCGCGGTCTGCACCTCCTCCAACGCGCGGCGGGCGCTGGAGTGGGCGTTCGAGCAGGGCCGCCAGGTGCTGTTCCTGCCGGACCAGCATCTCGGGCGCAACACCGCCGTGCTGGAGATGGGGTTCGGCCTGGACGACTGCGTCGTCTACAATCCGCACCGGCCGAACGGCGGCCTCACCGACGGCGCCCTGCGGGACGCCAGGGTGATCCTTTGGAAGGGCCACTGCTCGGTGCACGGCCGCTTCACCGCGGACTGCGTGGACGACGTACGGGCCCGGATTCCCGGCGTGAACGTCCTGGTGCACCCCGAATGCCGGCACGAGGTCGTGACCAAGGCCGACTTCGTGGGCTCCACCGAATACATCATCAAGACCCTCGAAGCCGCCCCCGCGGGTTCGTCCTGGGCGGTCGGCACGGAGCTGAACCTGGTCAAGCGGCTGGGCACGATGTTCCCCGACAAGACGGTCACGTTCCTCGACAAGACCGTCTGCTACTGCTCCACGATGAACCGGATCGACCTGCCGCACCTGGTCTGGGCGCTGGAGTCGCTGGCCGACGGGCACCTGGTCAACCAGATCACCGTCGACGCCGACACCACGCACTGGGCGAAGGTCGCGCTGGACCGCATGCTCGCGCTGCCGTAACGGTCATCAGCCCGGCTGGGGCGAACCCAGCCGGGCCGATCGATCACTTCAGCTCGTACGAGACGGTGACGGTCACGCCCACCGACTGGCGGCCTGGCGAGATCGAGGCCTTGTCGGCCACGGCCATCGGGCCGTGGTAAGGGATCGGGCCCGGGACGTCGCCGCCCTCCTCGCTGACCGAGACGATCTTGCCCAGCCTGCGGCCGGTGAGCTTGGCGTACTGCCTGGCCTTGGCGGTGGCGTCCTTGAAGGCCGCGTCCCTGGCGGCCACCAGGATGGCGTTCTGGTCGGAGATCTCGAAGTGGATGCCGTTCAGGCGGGCGTCCTCCCCCAGTCCGGCGGCGGCGTCGATGACCTTGTCGGCCTGGGTCAGGTCGCGGACGACCGCCTCGACGCCCTGGGTGGCGCGGTAGCCGATGATCTTGGGGTAGTTCTCGTACTCGGGGCCGAGCGAGAGCTCGCTGGTGCGCAGGTCCTTCTCGGCCAGGCCCGCGCCGAGCAGGATCTTGGTGAGCTTGGCCGCGGCCGACCTGGCCGCCTTGAACGCCTCCCCGGCCGTGGCGCGGCGGACCTCGACGCCCGCCTGCAGGCGCATCAGGTCGGGCGGAGCGGAGACGTTGCCGTGGCCGGTGACGGAGATACGCGATCCTTTCACCACGACACCGGCATACCCGTCGGGTGCGGCGGCGAACGCGGGAGTGCCGAGAAGCCCGGTCACGACGAACGCGGCGGCGGCCGCGTGCCTAAGGTTGATCATGGGCGGATCACATCAGCGGCCGATTGCCCCGCCGGGGACCGCCACGCGCTCTTGGCGATCAGATTGCGGAGTGGTCGACCCACCACTGCAGCAGCTTGACGTCGCCCTCGACCGCGTAGTCCTGGTAGCTGCGCCGGCGCCAGGCCAGCAGCATCAGGTCGGCGGCGGTGGCGGTGCGCACGGTGACGTCGCCGGGGGCGCTGGAGCGCTCGTAGCGGAAGCCCTCCGGGGTCAGGGTGATCAGCCAGGCCGCGCCGGTGTCGGCCTGCCAGGCGATGCTGTCGCCGCCGCCGTGCAGGTCGGCCAGCTGCGGCCGCCAGCGCGCGTACGGCAGGACGTCGAGGAACTCCTCGACCCCGTCGGCCGCGATGCTCTCGTCGATCTCGGGCGCGATGCCGAGCGCCAGTTCGGCGTCCACCCGGTGGATGACGCTCTCGTGCAGCTGCCGGCGGGACCAGAACCGCACGTGCCGGTCGCTACCCCAGGACCACATGGCCGCGTCCGGGGGCTGCGACCTGAGCGCCTCGGTCAGCGGCGCGGCCCCCGCCTCCAGCCAGGACGCGTGCTCGCCGGCGAGCTCGGGGATGCCGAGGTCCATCTCGGCGCGCTCGTAGCGCGCCGGCGTGAGGTCGCGGACCATCGCGGTGACCCAGCGGTGGATGCTCCCGGTGTGCACGACGAGTTCCCGCAGATCCCAGGCCGGGCAGGTGGGCACCGGCGTGGCCGGATTCCGGTCCCGTACGGCTTTCGCCATGCGGATCACCTCGGCGGCGATCGCGTCGGTTTGCGCGACGTGGGTCCAAGCCTTCACAGTGCCTCCCCTGGGCAGCCAGCTGATGCCCACATTCCACACCATCAGAGACCGGGAGCGCCCCAGACCGGGAACCAGCGGGAGAGATCCGGCTCGATTTTCAGCTCGGCGGCCAGGACGCCCCGGGCCTGGAGCTCGAGCGCGTTGTCGCGGCGTTCCCGGTCGAGGGGGGCGAACGGGTAGAACGTGCCCTGTTTGTACAGGTAGACCAGGGCCAGGCGCCGCCCCGTGGGGTTGGCGAAGGACACCAGTGTGCACAGCAGGGACGGCCCGAACCCGGCCGACTCCAGGGTGGAGTTGACCGCATGCAAATCCGTGACAAGTCCCGAAATATCGTCGTTTCGGGCGAGCAGCCACGTGTAACCGTACGAGTCCTGAGAAATCTCGACCTTGCCGAGCAGGGCCTGGATGTCCGACTGGAGCTCGGCGAAGGCGGCGCCCTCGGCGGCGCGGAAGCAGACCGAACCCTGCCCGGCCGGGGCGAAGGCCATCGCGACCTGCAGGCTGATCGCGGCCGACGGCAGCGCGAACAGCGCGTCCAGATCCGGCCGGGCGGGCTTGGAGCGGCCCAGCAGCGCGTCGAACCAGCCCATCAGCGGCGGCCCAGCTCGGCGGAGATCCGGGCCAGCTGCTCCAGCCTGCGGTCCAGCGGCGGATGCGTCGCGAACAGCGTGGCGATGCTGGCGCGGGACAGCGCGGGCACGAAGAAGAACGCGTTGAACGCCTGGTTCGCCCGCAGGTCCCTGGTCGGAATCCTGGCGATCTCCCCGTTGACCTTCGTCAGCGCGCTGGCCAGCGCGGAAGGCCGCTGGGTGAGCAGCGCTCCGGCTCGATCCGCGGCCAGCTCGCGATAGCGCGACAGCAGCCGGGTGAGCAGGAAACTCACCGCGTACACGATTCCCGACACGAGCAGGATGATCAGCCCGATCGGCGGCCCGTTCTGGTTGCGGCTGCGCCCGAGCCCCGAGTACAGCGTGAACCGCGTGATCAGCCCCGCCAGCACGCCCAGGAACGAGGCGATGGTCATGACGGCCACGTCGCGGTGGGCGACATGGGAGAGCTCGTGGGCGAGCACGCCCTCCAGCTCCTCCGGTTCCAGCCGCCGCAGCAGCCCGGTCGTCACGCAGACGACGGCGTTCTTCTGGTTACGCCCGGTGGCGAAGGCGTTCGGCACATCCGAGTCGGCGATGGCCACCCGCGGTTTCGGCATGTCGGCCAGGGCGCTCAGCCGGTCGATCACACCGTGCAGCTCGGGGGCCTCCTGCGGCGAGACCTCCCGCCCGTGCATCGCGAACAGCGCGATCCGATCGGACAGGAAGTACTGCGCCAGCAGGAAGCCCACGGCGATCACCGCGACGACGATCGCCTGCGTCCCGACGGCGATGAGCACCGCCATGAACGCGACGTACAGCAGCCCGAGCAGGAACATGGTCGCCACCATGCGCCCGGTCAGCCCCCGATCGGGTTCGAACCTGGTCATCGGAACCTGGTCACCCGGGGATGAGCCCCGAGTCCCCGAGCATCTCCCTGACCTCCTCGATCGAGGCGTCAGCGGGAGGCAGGATCAGCTCGGACGACTCCAGCGAGTCGTCCGGGAGCGCCTTGCCCACATGCCGGACCTTGTCCAGCAACGCGTGCAGTTTGGTGCGGAAGATGGCCTCGTCGTCGGCCTCGATGGCCCGCTCGAGTTCGGTGTCCAGGGTGTTCAAGACGTCGAGATCACCGTCGGCGATCTGGACCTGGCCCTCTCCCATGATGCGTACGATCACTGTGCCTCCCCCGGCTGGCGGATCTGCTGGGTGTGCTGCTGCCCGGCAGGCTGCTGGCCCGGCTCGATCGCGCTCTTCGGCGCCGGGGCCTGTCCCAGCTCCGCCTTCATTCTGGCGATTTCCAATTCCACATCGCTGCCGCCGCCCATGCGGTCGAGCTCGGCCTGGATGTCGTCACGCTGCCCGGTGAAGTCCTCGAGCGCGCCGCTGGCCAGCAGCTCGTCGATCGCACCGGCCCGCGCCTGCATCTGGGCGGTCTTGTCCTCGGCTCGCTGGATCGCCAGGCCGACGTCCCCCATCTCCTCGGAGATGCCGGAGAACGCCTCGTTGATCCGCGTCTGCGCCTCGGCCGCGGTGTAGGTGGCCTTGATCGTCTCTTTCCTGGTACGGAAGGAGTCCACCTTGGCCTGGAGACGCTGACTGGCGAGGGTCAGCTTCTCCTCTTCGCCCTGCAGGTTGTTGTACTGAATCCGCAGATCGGCGACCGTGGTCTGAATCGAGCCCCGGCGGGCCAGTGCCTCCCGGGCCAGGTCCTCCCGGCCCGAGGACAAGGCGGCCTTGGCCTGCTGCTCACGCTTGGCGGCCTCGGCCTCGGCCTGGTTGATCTGCAACTCGACCCGCTTGCGGCTGGTCGCCACATCCGCCACGCCCCGGCGCACCTTCTGCAGCAATTCCAGCTGCCTCTGGTAGGAGTAGTCCAGGGTCTCCCGCGGGTCCTCCATCTTGTCCAGGGCCTTGTTGGCCTTGGACTTGAAGATCATGGAAAGTCTCTTCATCACGCTCATGCGCGTCGGCCGTCCCCTTCTTAAGGTTGTGCGGGGGTAACCCCAGTCGTTCAATTGCCCCGACAAGCGGGTTGACCGCCTAGGTTCACCCTACGCATAACGCACGGGGGCGTCACTAAGTTGCACTCCCGGTACGCTGGACAACGTGTTCCGACGTCGTACCCAGCCCACCACGGACGACTCCCCCGTCCCTGTGGAAGATCTTAGGCCCCAGGGGACTCCGGCCAAGGGGCGTCCAACCCCCAAGCGGAGCGAGGCGCAGGGGCGCCGCAGGTCGCCGGTGACGGCGCCGTCCAACCGCAAAGACGCCTACAAGCAGGCCCGGGAGCGGGATCGGCTGCTACGGGAACGCGCCCGGGAGGGGATGCTCCGCGGCGAGGAGAAATATTTGCCCGCCCGTGACCGTGGCCCGGTCCGCAAATTGGCCAGGGACTTCGTCGACTCGCGCCGGTTGCCGGGGCAGTATTTCCTGCCCGCCGTGCTGCTGATCATGCTGGCGTCGATGGTCCCGTTCCCGCCGGAGATCCGCCGGTGGGTCCTCACCCTCTACACGATGTCGCTGCCGCTGGTCATGGTTCTGGTGCTGGTGAGCTCCTTCTACGTGGCCGGCCGGGTCAAGAAGGAGGCGGCCCAGAGGTATCCCGATGAGAACCTGAAGGGCGTCGGCTTCTACGCGGCCATGCGCTCCTCGCAGATCCGCAGGCTGCGCTTCCCCAAGCCGACCGTGCTGCCTGGGGGTAAGCCGGTGCCGGTCAAGAAGTGAGTCTGTTTTACTAACCAGAAACCCGTCCCATAGACGGCCGCGAGGCCGCCGACCAGGCTACTCACCGCTGCGGCAGTCCAGATCACGACTTTCTAGTTAGTAGGGTGCGGTAATGGAATTCCGCCACTTGGGCCGCAGCGGTCTGCTCGTCAGCGAGATCAGCTACGGCAATTGGATCACCCACGGCTCGCAGGTCGAGGAGGAGGCCGCGCGCGACTGCGTGCGCGCCGCCCTCGACGAGGGGATCACCACCTTCGACACGGCCGACGTCTACGCGGGCACCCGTGCCGAGGAGGTCCTCGGCCGCGCCCTCAACGGCATCCGGCGCGAGTCGCTGGAGATCTTCACCAAGGTCTACTGGCCGACCGGCGCCGGCCGCAACGACCGGGGCCTGTCCCGCAAGCACATCATGGAGTCGATCAACGGCTCACTGCGCCGCCTTGGCACCGACTACGTCGACCTCTACCAGGCCCACCGCTTCGACGTGGAGACCCCGCTGGAGGAGACCCTCCGCGCCTTCGACGATCTGGTACGGCAAGGCAAGGTCCTCTACGTGGGCGTCAGCGAATGGACGGCCGACCAGATCGCCAGGGCGGTGAAGATCGCCGACGAGATGGGCTTCGACCGCCTGGTCTCCAACCAGCCGCAGTACTCGATGTTGTGGCGGGTCATCGAGGCGGAGGTCGTGCCGCTCTCGGAGCAGGAGGGCATCGGGCAGATCGTCTGGTCGCCGATCGCGCAGGGCGTGCTGACCGGCAAGTACCTGCCCGGCCAGCCGCCGCCGGAGGGTTCCCGGGCGACCGATCCGTCCGGATCCGGCTTCATCGGCCGGATGATGGGCGACGAGGTCCTCCGCCGGGTCCAGGACCTGAAGCCGATCGCCGCCGACCACGGCCTCACCATGGCCCAGCTCGCGGTCGCCTGGGTGCTCCAGAACCCGAACGTCTCCTCTGCCATCGTGGGCGCCACCAAGCCGGAACAGGTCCGCGACAACGTGAAGGCATCGGGCGTCAAGCTCGAAGCCGACGCCCTGAAGCAGATCGACGACGCACTCGGATCCGTGGTCGAACGCGACCCCGCGAAGACCGTAAGCCCCAGCCGCCGCCCCTGAGCAGGTGCTCTGAGCATGGCGCTCTGGACATGCTGTCCTGGACAGGTGCCCATGAGCCAGGCTCAGGTCAGCCCCGGAGCACGGGCTTCAGAGGGTCCCGGCAGGATGAGTCCCCTTGAACACAGGGGCCTCTGAGCACGGCCCGGCGGATCCTCTGCGTGCGGTCCCTGCGCTTCCCGGCGGATGGGTTCTGCTGAACGCAAGAAAGCCCACTGGATCATTCCTTTTCCGGAATATCCAGTGGGCTTTTTATTTCTGGACTATTGGGGACGCAATGACATGCCGGTGTATTCCGGTCGGTCGTCTTCCAGCAAGGTGACCTGCTCAACACCGGATTCCAGCAGGTCACGCCAGATCTCGCCGAGCCACGACTCGGCATCGGCCTGGCTGGTGAAGACCTCCCGCGGCAAGGGACGATCGGTTACCTCACCGCCGTTCGCGTTTTCATAACGCCAACGCCATGTCATGCCATACGCTCCTTATCGCGCGGTCCGGGTCGCCCCGGATACAACTCAGCGGAATCCGCGAACCCCCGAACCCGCCGGGACCCTTCGCAGGGGGCCAAGCCCGGCAGACCTGAACAACCCTCGGGTCCACGAACCCTATAACGCTGAGATATCCCTCAAACACGGAGGCCATTCACGGCGCCCTCCCGCCGGGGTTATCCACAGGCGTGATTTGGCCCCCTGGACCGCCGCTATCCTGCGGAGGCACGAGAAACGGGGGACTCATGAAGGTGCTGCTGACTGGAACCGCCGGTCCCGGAGGATGGCCGGAACCGGGCTGCCGCTGCGCGTCCTGCGGCCGGGTCACGACCCCTCGACGCCCGTTCTCCGTGGTCATCGACGACAACATCCCGCTCACCCACCACGACCTGACCCGCACCCCCGACGGCGACTCCGTGATCGCCCCCGACGGTGACCGCCTGCTCTTCGCGAACGGCGACAGATCCAACACTGACCAGCCCAACGCCCACCGAGCCAACACCAGCCAAGCCAACGGCCACCGGACCGACGGCGACCGAGCCAACGATGACAGGGCCAACGCGGCCAACGATCACGGGTCCAACGCACCAGGAACTAAGGGACCTCACGGACGTGATGTCCTTGACCGGACCAACGCGCCGGGCGCTGAGAGACCCCATCTCTCTCAGGGACGGGGTGGACTTGATCGGACCGACGCGCCGGGCGCCGAGCCTTACGACATCGTGCTCATCGATCTTCTTGAGCGACCCGACCATCTGGGCGACCTGCGGCGTCGTGGTCTGGTCGACGAGGCCACTCAGATTGTGGCGGTCGGTCTCGACCATCGGGCGCCCTCAGAAGCGGAACTGGAGCGCAGGCTTCGATTCTGGGGAGCGATCACCGTCCCGGACGGAACGGTCCTGGACACGAAAGCCCCCCAAGATCGCGTGCGCCCTCGAACGCTTCCCCGCCGGACCCTCCTCCTGGGCGGCTCCCGCTCCGGCAAATCCGCCGAAGCCGAACTACGCCTCGCCGCCGAACCCGAGGTGACGTATGTGGCCACCGCCTCCCCCGGCCACGACGACCCCGAATGGCAAGCCCGCCTCAAAGCCCACCAGGCCCGCCGCCCCGCCCACTGGCGAACCCTCGAAACAACCGACCTCACCCACCTCCTGACCACAGAAACCGGCGTCCTCCTCATCGACGGCCTCGGCACCTGGCTAACCGCCACCATCGACGCCCACAACGCCTGGCCCCCCGCCGGCCCCGAACCAGTCCACACCGAATGCGCCAACCTCCTCAAAGCCTGGCGCCAAACCACCGCCCACATCGTCGCCGTCACCGAAGAAGTAGGCCAAGGCATCGTCCCCTCAACCCCCAGCGGCCGCCTCTTCCGCGACCTCCTAGGCACCCTCAACCAACACCTCACCACCGAATCCGAAGAATCCGCCCTAATAACCGCAGGCCGCATCACCCCCCTCCCCACCTGACACCCCTCCCCACCCCAACGCCTCACCACCTGCCCCGCAGACGTGAAAGGTCGTGCCCCCTCCACCCCCGCGGAGGTGAAACCGTGCCCCCTCCCACACCCTTCAGCGCTGTGCTCACCTCCTCGCGTCCCAAGGTGGAAGACCCATCTCCTGCCCCGCCATGGAATTCCCGTGCTAGCGGCCATCGGTTTCTCCTGCTCCACGGACGGAGGGGTCGCCGTGCATAGGCACGTGACACGATGGCTGGCGGCCATCTCACATCCCGGTATGTGCCCGTCTCCACTGTGGGGTGGGGGCCAGGATGACGATGGCGTGGGCCGACGAAGGCGGCGCACGGCGCCGATCGCCCTGGCCATCAGCGGTTCTCAGTCATCGCCAGCGATCTTCACGGCCGTCACCACAGCGCTCAGGTCATGTCCCTCCAGGCGGGTGGCCATTAGGGCCGACCGCCGACCAGAAATCGGGTGTCCGCGTGGTACGAGCTACGTGGCCGGGGGTCCGGGTGAGGAGCCGAGCGCTCCAGGATGTGGGAGGGCCACGACCGTCGCCTCCACGGGCGGCAGCCGGAAGTGGGAGTGGTCATCAGGAGCTCCCCTGGCTGCGAGCCACGCCCACTCGCACGCCTCGGCGTCCCCGACTTCCCGCCTTCACGGAGGTGACGGCCATACCCCCCACCTACATCCCGGAAGACTCGGCCCCACCCCGCAGCGGCAAGCCAGCCGCAACGCACGCCTCGGTGTTGCCGACCTCCCGTCCCATGGAGGTGACGGTCATGCCTCCCTCCCGCAGCCTGGAGTGCGCGGATCCTCACGCGGCAAGAGGGAAGACCTCAGCCGCCGCTCGGAGGGCTTGGGGGCTTCGGTTCTGGTTGTTGGGGATGTGAGGGGATGATGCGGGTGGTTTGGGCGGGGTGGTTGTTGGCGGTGGGGATGTTGAGTGTGTTTCCCGTGCGGGTGCGGGAGGTGGATCGGCGGGTGGCGGGGTGGGCCATGGTGTTGGCGCCGGGGGTGGGGGTTGGGTTTGGGGGGGGTGTGGGGCTGGGGACCGTACCCGTACAGACCGTGCCGTTCAGGGCGAACGACGCCGGAGCCGGGTTGCTGGAGTTGTTCCAGGACGCGTTGAAGCC
>NZ_JBDPLV010000027.1:0-140802 GCF_039871605.1 Acrocarpospora sp. B8E8
ATGCCAGGGGGCAGGCTCACCCAGCAGGAACGCCAGCAGATCGCCTTGGGGCTGGGAGACGGGCTCGCCTACGCGGAGATCGCCAGACGCCTCGACCGTCCGACCTCGACGGTCACGCGTGAAGTGAGGACGGCGGACGTTGGTGAGCACCGGTCCATCCGCCGCCGCTACGCCGAGGGCGAGGTGTCCCTCGCAGACTTGGCCACCGAGGACGGCATCGGACGCTCCACCATCCACCGCATTAACCACGGCCCGGAAAACCCCAGGTAAACCACAAAGATCAACGCTATCTAACGGCGCACCGTAGCCATAGGAGTCCCGGGCCAACTACGACGGGCGGAGCATGTCAGCGCAACTCGCAGACCATACATGCGTTGACCAGGACCAACACCGCTCGCATGTACCTGGCGACGGCTTCGTTGACAACAGGCCGTCTTGGGTCAGCGGATCCAGACGATCCGCGCGTGCCACAGCTGTAGTCGCTCAAGCGCTCTGAGCGCGCCGCTGCGTTCGGCGTTCCCAGCTGTTGGGGTGGCGGATGACCACGCCTCCCGCGCCGCCGGTGCCGGTAAGGCGGATCAGTGGTGTCCGGGGGAGTCGCTGCGACGTGGTCTTGTCCGTGAAACCACCGAGGCCGGGCTCCATCCCGGCGGTCCCCGCCACCCACCCGTCAGGGATGATGATCGTGACGCCGCCCATCTGCCCGTGCGCTTCTATCTCGATCTCGGGCAGCCGGCATTCGGTCTGGGTGAAATCGAGCTTGACGGCACCCATGCCGCCGTACACGGCAATCCGCGCGGGCACCAGCCAGCGTCCGGAACGTGACGCGCCGTTCATGCCTCCTTTGAGGACCAGCGGCCCCTGATCCACCGGAACATCCGGCGGCAGATCAGCGGTAAGGGACTCCAGATCGGCATAAGTCTTGGCGTTCAACGCCAGGTCCAGCCGCACATCCAGCTCACTGAGGTCGATCCGGCCCTCGGCCGCCGCCGTACTCAGCCGTTCTACCACCGCCTCCCGCTCCTCATGCGAGACGCGCGTCTCACCACGGCGGACAGGTTCCGGAAGCCCAGCGGTCATACCTCAATGGTACGGAGATACGCGAAAAGTACGACCGTCTGTATTTGGGGGAGCCGGTGCTGAGCGCGGGTCGGCGGCAGGCGGGTGACGCGCAGGGGTTGCAGCGGCTGATACTCGCGGACAGGCACGGTGTTGACGCAATGGTGCCTTGGCGGACGAATCGATCCTGTGCTCTACTTTGTAAAGACGTCGGCGTGAGGGCGCTAATTCACCTACAGCCACAACCCCCTCAGCAGCACGAACAGCCTACGGGGCCAGCTTGCTGACTCGATCGGCACTGTGTGGAATCTTGAACGGGGCCAAGGCGCCGGCATCGACGGGAATGGTGGCATCAGACTGGGACGCTACAACGTCGCCGGGACCGTGATCGCGGTCTACGTCATCGGTGTCGGCATCACGGGTCTCCAACAGCTGGGTGCCGAGGTCTACATCCAGGACGTCTTCAACGGCGCAGCGCTGTTGGCCGCGCTCATCATCTCCACGATCGCGCGCCGTCGGAGAGTGGCCGGCTGAACCTGCGAGGGCGGGCCGCAGCGCCGCTCGGGGACGTGAGAGCGGTGGTCCGGATCGGCTGGCGAGAGCACAGACCGATCCGGAACGCTGCACAGACGTCATCGCGACAGCGGCGTCCCATGGGCTTCATCGCACCGCGCACTCCTCGTCGTCAGGTGGCGATCAATTCATCCGCTAATGTGATGGTCCCACTGCTCCAGAATCCTGGCTTCCTTCTCTGGGTCGATGCCGTGCCGCAGGAGCCGTCCGCCGAACGACCGCTCGGCCACCGGGATCTCCCGCAGCCAGGCCCAGGTGTCCCGTACGGTCTCCGCCACCGGCCGGCAGACCAGCCCTTCGGCGACGGCCTTGGCGGAGGAGGGCGTCCAGATCCCGGAGGTCATCGGCCCCCGCGGCAGCCAGAGCGGCAGTTCGGTCCACGGCTTCACGCTGTGGGCAACCAGGAACTCGTCCTCCACCCAGACCAGTTCGGCGTCGGAGCCGGTCTCCGCCACGCACAGCCCCAGCCACTCCCCGAACGTGATCTTGCCCGGCTCGCCGGTGGTGAAGTACCGCCCGGTCGCGCCGCGTTCGGCCTGGTCCAGGGTGAAGGCGGCGATGTCGCGCGCGTCGATGATCTGCATCGGCAGGTCAGGGACGCCGGGCGCCAGCACCCGGCCGCCGCGCTCGATCCGGGTCAGCCACCAGGACAGGCGGTCGAGGTTCTCGTGCGGGCCGAGGATCGGCCCCGGCTCGATGATGAGCGCCTTGCCCTCGAAGAACTCCTCGACCGCGCGCTCGCAGCCGGCCTTGAGCACCCCGTATTCGCCGAGGCTCGCGTCGGCGTCCGGCGGGCACTCGTGCCGGGGGGCGCTCTCGTCCAGCCCGATCACGCTCGGGTACCCCGGAAAGGCGGAGATGCTGGAGATGAACGTGTAGTGCGGGACGTGGCCGTTCAGCCGCCGCACCCCGTCCAGGACGACGGCGGGGGTGAAGCCGCAGACGTCGATGACCGCGTCCCACTCCCGCCCCTCGACCAGCCGGTCGAGGTCGGCCGCAACCTCGCGGTTCCCGTGCACGGCCGTCACCCCAGACAGGTCCGGGCTGCTCACCCCCCGATTGAACGTCGTCACCCTGTGCCCCCGGCGCAGAGCGTCCGCCACGATCGCCCGCCCCAGGAACACCGACCCACCGATTACCAGAATTTTCATAGCGCCATTTTTTCGCGCCAAGTGGTGAAATTCCGCCGACAATTTGCGATCAGCGGATCACCGCAGGGCTGAACCGGGCCTCGTCCAGGCCGTGCACCCGCGCGGTCCTCCAGGGCGTCGACCAGGCCGAGCGTGACGGACGGCTCGGGCACTTCCGTCATTGGGGGGAACGGCGGTCGTTCCCCACGGTCCGGACCGCGACGAGGTCGCCGGTGCGGTAGAAACCGTCGGAGGTGAACGCCGAGGAGTTGATGTCGGGGGCGTCGAAGTAGCCCCGGATGGTGTAAGGCCCGCGACAGGCGAGCTCTCCGACAGTGCCATCCGGCACCTCGGTTTCGGTGCCCGGCTCGAGGACCCGGAACTCGTCGTACGGTGGGACCGGGACGCCGACGGTCGTGAGCCTCGCCTCGCGAGTCGAGGCAGCCGTCGACATGGCGAAGAATCCCTCGCCCATACCGAACTTCTGGCCAACCCAGACCCCGCGACTCTCGAAGGCCTCGAAGACGCGATCGGGCACTTTCGCGCCCGAGAGCACCACGCGCTTCATGGCGGTCATCGCCTCCTCGAAGAGGGGATGGTCCACGATGCCGAAACGGCCGTGGCCGATGCGCACGTCGGTCGTCCGCTCGCGAGCGACGACGGGGAGGGCCTGGTCCAGGACCGGCGTGCCGAGCACGAGGGTGCCGCCGACGCTGTGGGCCGCGTGCAAGCCGGAGGTGATGCCCGCGTTGTGCATCCGCAGGGGTTACAGCGGCTGATGTTCGCGGACGGGATCGGGCGGCCGTTGTCGATGACGGTGTTGACGCAACGGTTCCCTGGTGGACGAAGTGACTCCGTACTCTACTTTGTAAAGGCGTCGGCTTAGAGGTACTAATTCATCCAAAACCACAAAACCCTCAGCCGGGACGGAGTCCGTCGAGGGTGGTGCGCAGGGCGGTGATGAAGGCGGTGGTGGCCGGCGGGTCGGGCGGCTCGCCGAACGCCGCCAGGTGGATCCGGCGCCGCACGGCGGTCAGTTCGGTGGCCTTGACCCCGTCCGCGTGGTGGGTGCGCAGGGCCAGTCCCGGCATGGTGGTGACGCCCAGCCCGGCGGCGACGAAGGCCTGCTCGACGAGGATGTCGTCGCTGCTGTACGCGATGCGCGGGCTGAACCCGGCGGCCTCGCAGATCCGGACGAGGTCGCCGCGGCAGTTCGGGCACCCGGCGATCCACGCCGAGTCCCGGTGGTCGGTGAGGGTCTGCCCGGACTCGCGGCTGAGCAGGTGCACCGGGTCGTCGAGCAGGTAGGAGTAGCGGATGCCGTCGTCCGGCATCGTGTCCTCGTAGGAGAACACGATGGCCAGGTCTGCCGATCCCTCGCGCAGCATCCGGCGGGCGGCCGTGGGATGGGCGTCGCCGAGGTGCAGTTCGATGTTCGGGTACGACTCGCGCAGGGCCACAGCCGCCGGGGGGACCAGGACGCTCAGGGCGGAGCTGAAGGCGGCGAGCCGGACCCGGCCGGTCCGCAGCCCGAGCTGGGCGGCCAGTTCGGCGCCGGCGGCGTCGACCCGGCCGACGATCTCCGTGGCGCGGCGGGCGAGCAGTTCTCCTTCGGGGGTGAGCCGGATGCCGCGCCCCACGCGCTGGATGAGCCTGGCGCCGGTCGCCGCCTCCAGCCGGGCCAGGTGGTGGCTGATCGAGGGCTGCGAGTAGTGCAGGGCCTTGGCTGCTTCGGTGACCGAGCCGTGGGCGGCGACCGCCGCCAGGACGCGCAGCCGGACGATATCAAGCATTCATCAAGGATATCTATGGATTTTCGCCAATAGTGGCATTGGACGCATGTGACACCTCTGGACAGACTCGGAATTGAGATCACGTGGAGGTTCGTCGATATGTACACGTACCGGGATGTTCGGCCTGTCGTTCGCCGAGCCGGGCATGCCGCTGTGCCGGAAGCAGGAGCCAGAACTCAGCACGCTTCCCAGTGTCGAGAACGTGCTGCTGGCTCCGTCCCTGGTACACCAGTGGCCACGACGGGCCGCGCGACGAAGAAGGAGAACCACCATGACGCTCCAGCGGATGGACAACGTCGGCATTGTCGTCGACGACCTTGAGGCTGCCATTGCGTTCTTCGTAGAACTCGGCATGGAACTGGAGGGCAAAGCGCAGATCGAGGGCCTCTGGGCGGACCGCACCGTCGGACTCGACGGTGTCCGCTGCGACATCGCGATGATGCGGACCCCAGACGGCCACGGCCGGCTGGAACTGGCGAAATACCACACCCCCGCGGCGATCGGCGCCAGTCCGCACAACCCGCCGCACAACACGCTGGGCATGCATCGCGTCATGTTCGCCGTCGACGACATCGAGGACGTCATTGCCCGCCTGCGCACTCACGGCGCCGAACTCGTCGGTGAGCTGGCCCAGTACGAGGACAGCTACCGGCTCTGCTACGTCCGCGGCCCCGAGGGGATCATCATCGCGCTGGCCGAGCAGCTCAGCTGACAGTCCGTCGCGGCCGACCTGCGACCAACCAGAACGATCCGCTGGACGGACCAAGAAAACGACAATGAAAGAGATGACCGTGCGACCGAACGAAATCACCGAGGTTCTGAACCGGCCGATCAGCTGGGTGGCTCAGATTTCGGTGATGAAGGCGATGGCGTCGATCTGGTCGATGGTGGCCGGGTCGAGGGAGAAGTATGTGTGGTCGGCCGGGACGCGGGGCGTCAGCTTCCGGTCGAGGGTCGCGGTGAGGTGGGTGGGATCGATGACGGCGCGGGCGTGGGGGAGGGTCGACAGGAGTCCTTCGAGGGTGTCGGGATGGGGGATGTCGGAGCCGCGGGTGCCGAAGGTGGTGGCGGCGAAGGCGTACTGGTCGCCGAGGTGGGTGCCGATGATGGCGCCCGCGCTCCACCACTGGAGCGGCAGGCCGCCTAACTGCAGGTGACTCTTGTCGCGCTGCAGGTGGCTGTTGTGGGCGAAGGCGAGGGTGGGGCCACGACGGGCCTCGCGGCGGACGATGGCGTCGAGGTTGTCGGCCATCATCGCATCGCGCAGGCACATGAGCGTGCCCACGCGGGTGGGCGCGGTGTCGGCCATGCCGGCGTGGTAGCGCAGGAGCCCGGCGGCGGCGCGGGCGTGCAGGTCGGCGCGCCACCAGTCGTCGGGGGAGGTGGCGGCCGTCAGGTGGGGGGCGTGCGCGGTGAGCAGCGCGCGCAGGTCGTCGGCGATCAGGCGCAGTTCCCTGGCTTCGGGGGTGCGGCCGACGGACTGGGTGGGATCCATGAGGGCGGCCGGGTTGGTCCAGCGTTCGTCGGGGCCGAGCAGCTCCTCGAGGGTCTCGCGACTCCAGGCCAGGTCGAGGTGGGCGGCGAGGTAGTCGTGCGGGGCGGTCAGGGCTGGGCGGGGGCTGGCGGGGCCGGATATCTCCAGGGGGCCGTCGAAGCCGTAGAAGCGGAGCCGCTCGTGCGGGGGATGTTCCTCGTTGTAGGCGCGCATCCAGCGCAGGAGTTCGCGGTTGGCGGGTGAGGCGCCGAAGCCGTGGCTGAAGCCGCGGTTCATCGCGTCGTCGAGGGTCCCGGTGCTGTCGGTGACGTACGCGTCGGCGGCCAGGGCCAGCAGGCAGTCGCTCTCAATGGTGATCGAGCGGTAGCCCTCGTGTTCGACGAGGTGGCGGAAGAGCTCGTTGCGCAGCTCGAGGAAGGCGTCGACGCCGTGGGTGGGCTCGCCGAGGCCGAGCAGCCGGGTGGCGGGGGACAGGAGCGCGGTGAGGGCACCGCCGCTGAAGGGGCGGGCGGCGTCCCGGATCGGGGCTGTCATATCTTTGACCGTATCGTTGAACCTTTCGTGTAAACTTTGGCGGTATTTCCGGCTGTTTACGAGGACATACCTTCAAAATGCGGTTACGGCCCATCGATCTGGCGCGCGAGCACGGCCTTCCACGCAGGCCGTGCGCAACTACGAGGAGGCGGGGGTTCTGCCGCCGGCCGAGCGCTCGCCGCATGGCTACGCGGATACGCTCCGGGCCATGCGGCGGCGTTGCGGACGTTCCTGACGTTGATCCCCGCGCCCGGCCACGCGACCGCGGGGGCGATCAAGCGGGCCGTGAACGGTGGCGTGGCCGATCCGGACCACCATGCGAGCCGTCCGCGCATCGCTGATGCACCCACCCGCGTGGCAGCCGAGAAGCCTGCGGCCCAGCGGGGTGAGGTCGTGCGGGACGGCTGTGGTGGGTGCTGGTGATCAGCCCTGCCTGGCGGAGGGTCTTGGTGTGGCGGCTCATCGACGTGAGCGAGGTGTGCAGTCTCGTGGCGAGCTGCGGGCAACATCACTTATAGGGGGAGCTCCTGGCCGGGTCGGGGCGTCAGGCGGATGATCGGCAGTTCCCGGTCGGTCTTGTGCTGGTAGGAGGCGAAGCGGGGGGCGGCGGTGGTGATCTGCTGCCAGGCCTGTTCGCGTTCGGTCCCGTGGAGCTGCTCGGCGGTCACGGCGATCGTGCGGCCCTCGACCTCGATCCGGACCTGGTCGGGGTGGGCGGCGATGTTGTAGTACCAGGCCGGGTTTCCTGACGCTCCGGCCGCTGAGGCCACGATCAGGTAGCTGCCGTCCGGGCCGGGGAACCAGCCGACCGGAGTGGTGCGTTCGGCGCCGCTTTTGCGGCCGACGGTCGTCATGATCAGGGCGTTGAAGCCCATGAACGTGCCGCCGCCCTTGCGGCGGATGCGCCTGGCCATCAGCTTGTTCAGCCAGCGGAACGCCCGCCCGGAGGGCTGGCGGGTGCCGCGGGTTCCAGCAGGTGTGTTGAAGCTCATGTGAGTCCTTCCGTGATTCACAGGTCTGATGAAACGAACGGCTACGCGCCGGGCTCGGGCGCGGAATCGTGGACGGTGCGCCTGACCTTGACCTCGCGGTCGTGGGCGAACGGCAGGCCTTCCAGGTTGAAGCTCCACGACAGCGTGGGGGTGATGCGCATGTAGGCGGCGGGCCCGAACTGGCCCTGGCGTTCGACGAGCTCGGCCTCGCCGTAGATGCGCAGGTAGCGCGGCGTCCACGGATTGGCCGACGGCAGGTCGTCGATGACGAGCGCGACCTTGGTGTGGCCGGCTTGTACGTTGCGGAACTTGCGGGTCTTGGCCGGATCGATGCCGCCCACGTACAGGTGCGTTCCGTCGAACTCGAACCCCACTGGCGCCACGTCCGGCTGGCCGTCGGCGGCGACGGTGGCGAGGCGGGCCAGCCGCTGGGAACGCACGTAGGCGATCTCTTCGTCGCTGAAAGACACGTCCGGACCTCCACAGCATTCTCGTTAATGACGCGTACTGTATGCGATATTAACTATATGTGGCATGTACCATAGTGTCATGGCCAAAACGGGGCAACCGAGCACGTCCACCGATCCCGCAGCAGGGCTCGGCTGCACTACCGGCACGCAGCGCGCCGGCGCGGGCGACCCGGACATGGACGTCGCCGCCGGACTGGTCCAGCTCACCGCTCTGGTGCAGGGCATCTACGCCCGCGTCTCCGAACGCCACGACCTGACCCCCGTCCAGGCCAAGCTCCTGTGCGTCCTGCTCGGCGGCCCCCGAGGCATGGCCGACCTCGCGCAGTGCTTCGGGGTGGAGAAGGCGGCGCTCACCGGCCTGATGGACCGGGCGGAGCGGCGCGGGCTCGCCCAGCGATCATCCGTGCCGGGCGATCGGCGCGCCCTGCAGGCAACCCTGACCGACGCCGGCCACCAGGCGGCGACGGCCTTCCACGCCGAGGTGAGCGCGGAACTCAGCCGTCTCATCGCACCGCTGTCGGACAGCGACCGCGAGCGCTTCCGCAGCACGATGGCCGAGATCATCGCCCGCTGCAGGACATCACCGTCCGCCTCGGACCGCTGCGTGTCTTGATCAGTCTGCGTAGTCTGGTGTCAGGCTGGCGATCGCCTGGAGGGCGTGGATGTGGCGGCGGTAGGCGGCCTGGCCGTTGGGGGTGAGGGTGAGCCAGGTGCGGGTACGGCGGGCCACCCTGCCCTTGTGGACGCCGACGTAGCCGGCCTGTTCGAGTAGGGCGACCTGTTTGGACAGCATCGGGTCGGTGATCTCCACGCTGTCGCGTACCAGGGCGAACTCGCCGCGGTCGACGTCGGCGAGTGCCGCGACGATGGACAGGCGGACCGCGTGGGTCAGCAGGTCGTCCAGGTCGTGGCGGGGGTGGGTGCGACGGTTTCCCGGGTTCGGTATGGAATATGGTTGCCAAATTGGCAAGTGGTTGTCTGTTCGGTATGTGTCAACGCTGCACAGGAGAGCCTGGCCACGCCGATCGGCCATGGCTTGATTGGCCCGCGAGGAGGATCGGACCGGATTTTGGCGGCGAACGGTCGATGGCTCGGAGGCTAGCCCTCCTCGCAGGCCGACGCTGGCGCCAGAGCACCGCGGCTGATGCTGCCGCCAGCCTTCCGATGGTCAGTCGCTACTGGCCGTTCCGATCATCCTCACGGGCCTTTCGTTGCTCAGGCGGAATCAGTTGGCGGGCTTGCCGAACCAGCGGGAGAGGTGGTCGTCCAGGTCCTGCTGATCGTCGCCGATCCAGGCGACGTGGCCGTCGGGGCGTAGCAGGACGCACGGGACATCCAGTACCGCAGTGGGATCCGCGAGGTAATCGACCCGGTCTGACCAGCCGCCGACGGTCAGGCGTTCGGTGCGGTCCAGCAGCAGGCCGCGGCCGCGATGCAGCAGACCGTAGAGGTGGCCCTGTTTCACGTCGATGTCGCGCAGGCGGCGGCCGAGCAGGTCGGGGCCCTCGCCGAAGTCGTAGCGGATGCCGATCGCGGTGATCTTCTCGATCAGATGGCGGTTCACCTCGTCGAAGTCCATCAGTTCGGTGAGCAGCCTGCGCACGGCCTGCGGGCCCGGTTCGGTGGACAGCAGTTCGATCTGGGCGCGGGTGTTGTCCAGCACGTCCTCGGCGACCGGATGACGTTCGGCCTGGTAGGTGTCCAGCAGTGGTTCCGGGGCCCAGCCGCGGATTTGTGCGGCCAGTTTCCAGCCGAGGTTGAATGCGTCCTGAACGCCCAGGTTGAGGCCCTGTCCGCCGATGGGTGGATGGATGTGTGCCGCGTCGCCGGCCAGCAGCACCCGCCCGGCCCGATAACGTTCGGCTAGCCGGGTGGCATCCCCGAAGCGGGACATCCAGCGCGGGGAGTGCACGCCGAAATCGGTTCCGGCGATGGTGCGCAACTGTTGTTTGAAATCCTCGAGGGTGGGCGGTTCCGCGCGGTCGCTGACTCCCGCGGCGGGGACTAGGACGCTATAGACCTCTTCGCCGAAGGGCCGGAGCCAGAATCGCTGATGGGTCTCGCTGATTTCGGTCACCTTGGCGGCGATCTCCTCCTGCGGTACACCCACTTTCATCTCGCCCATCAGCGTGTCGTTCCGTGAGGGCTCGCCGGGGAAGCCGACACCGAGCAGTTTGCGCACCGTGCTGCGCGCGCCGTCACAGCCGACGAGGTAGCGCGAACGCAGCTGTTCCCCGTCGGCCAGCTCGACGGTCACACCCTCGTCGTCCTGCTCGAAACCGGCGACCGCGCAACCGCGCCGGACCTGCGCACCCAGGTCGATCGCATGTTCTGCGAGCAGATGTTCGATGACCGGCTGCGGGATGCCCAGCAGATAGGCGTAGGCGGAATCCAGGCCCTTGGGCGCGGGTTTGGTGATGGCGGCGAAGAAACCGCCGGCCGGACGCTGTCTTCCATGCTGGAGGATGCGCTCCAGCAGTCCGCGCATCGCCATCAGCTCGAGACTGCGAATATGCAGACCGACGATGCGGACGAAGGACGCGGGCTCGGTTTCCTTCTCCAGAACGAGTACCCGCACATCGTGCAGCCGCAGTTCGGCGGCGAGCATCGCACCGGTCGGCCCGCACCCGGCAATGATCACATCGAAGATGAGGGGCGCGCGATCGGCGCCGGAGGCCGGCGACCGGAGAACTCCGGGGACGTCGCCCACCGTGGAGTCACGCTCGACCCTGTCGTTCGACGGCGGCTCGGCGATGACCTGCTGAGAGTGCATAGGTGTTGCCTTTCGGGAGTGCCTTGTTGGGAAGGCGCTCCCGGCGACACCTACGTCAATCGCCCGACTGTGACGGGAAGGGGGAGCACCCACATCGATACAGCGTTCATGGGTCTCACCTCCTCGGGCGGTGTCACGGTCAACTGCAAGCTACAAGCCCGAGCATCACCCCGTCCAATCCTTTCCCGGCCACGTGATCACAACTCCAATCGACTTCCGCGTTTGAGCGCGAAGTGGACGCCAAGCCTTTCACCCGTGGGCTACATCAACCCCGCTACCGCGTCCTCGCGGGCCGATTGCAACGCCGCGGTCACGAGTCGGTTGCAAGAGCTTCCCCGTGCTTGACGAGTTCGGAAAGTTTCCTTACTTTCAAGATTCGTTAGGAAACTTTCCTAATGTTGTTCCAGCACCACCGCGCGCAGGAGGCCCCCGTGCATCGAACCGTTCTCGCCGTGGCCGTGCTGGCCACGCTGGCCGTCTCCACCGCCTGTACGGCGGGCACCGACGCCCCCACCCTCGGCTCCCAGCCCAAACCGTCCGGATCGGCGTCCCTCCCGGCGGCCACCATCGAACTGTGGCACGGTTTCGCGGCCGACTCGGAGGTCAAGGCGTTCACCGACGCCATCGCCGGGTTCAACAAGAAGTTCCCGCAGATCAGCGTGAAGATGGTCAAGGGCGTACAGGACGAGCAGATCACCCAGGCGGTCCGCGGCGGCGACGCGCCGGACGTGGCGTCCTCCTTCACCACCGACAACGTGGCGCAGTGGTGCCGCAGCGGGGTCTTCCAGGACCTCACCCAGGTGATCAAGCAGGACGGCATCGACCTGTCGGTGCTGCCGGCGGCGGCCCGCGCCTACACCGAGTTCGAGGGCAAACGCTGCACCATGCCGCTGCTGGCCGACGCGTACGGCCTCTACTACAACAAGGCCCTGATGAAGGGCAACGAGCCGCCCAAGACGCTGTCGGAGCTGACCAGGCTGGCCAAGGAGCTCACCGTCCGGGACCCGGACGGCACGATCAAGGTGGCCGGGTTCATTCCGAGCACCCAGTACTACGAGAACTCCCTCTCCCACCTCGGCCCGATGGTCGGCGCCACCTGGTACAACCCCGACGGCACCTCGGCGATCGGCTCCGACCCCGCCTGGAAGCAGCTGCTGACCTGGCAGAAGGAGCTCGTCGACTGGTACCGCTACGCCAACCTGGAGACCTTCCGCAAGTCCCTGGGCGACGAGTGGGGCGCCGAGCACCCGTTCTTCCAGGGCAAGGTCGCCATGGTCCTGGACGGCGAGTGGCGGAACGCCATGATCGCCGCCGACAAGGACGCCAAGTCCATGGACTACGGCACCGCCCCGCTCCCGGTCGCCGACGCCAAGCCCGACCTGTACGGCTCCGGCTTCACCGCGGGCACCGTGATCGGCGTGCCCAGAGGCGCCAAGAACCCGCAGGCCGCCTGGGAGCTGGTGAAATACCTGACCACCGACACCGACGGCCTGGTCACCCTCTCCAACGCGCTGCGCAACGTGCCGACCACCAAGGCGGCGATGGAGTCCCCGGCGCTGGCCAAGGACGCCAACTTCGCCACCTTCCTGCAGATCTTCGAGCACCCGAAGACGACCACCCTGCCGTCCAACGTCAACAGCGTCTTCAACCAGGAGGCGTTCTCCGCCTTCGTGCTCGAATGGGAGGCGGGCCGGGTCAAGGACCTGGACGCGGGCCTGGCCAAGGTCGACAAGGAGATCAACGACAAGCTCAAGCTGTCCGGGGGCTGAGCGGATGAGCCTCACCCGCACGGCGCCGCGGTGGCGGCGCCGTGAGGGCCTGCGCGCCCTCCTCTGGTTGTCGCCGTGGCTGACCGGTTTCGCGGTGTTCTTCCTCTATCCGCTGCTGGCCACGGTCTACTTCTCCTTCCACCGGTACGATCTGTTCACGCTGGAGTTCATCGGCCTGGACAACTACCGGTACCTGCTGCGCGATCCGCGCGCCCTGGTCGCGATCCAGAACACGCTCTGGCTGGTGGTCTTCATGGTCCCGGTCCAGCTGGTCTTCGCGCTGGGGCTGGCCCAGCTGGTCACCCGGCTGAAGTCGGGTGCCGGGTTCTTCCGCACCGTCTTCTATCTGCCCTCGCTGGTGCCGCTGGTGGCCGGGACGGTCTCTTTCGTCTTCCTGCTCAACCCGGCCACCGGGCCGCTCAACCAGGCGCTGCGGCTGATCGGCGTCTCCGGTCCTGACTGGTTCGGCGACCCGGCCTGGTCCAAGCCGAGCCTGACCCTGCTGGGCATGTGGGGGATCGGCAACGTCATGGTGATCTTCCTGGCGGCCCTGCTGGACGTGCCCCGGCACCTGTACGAGGCGGCCGAGATCGACGGCGCGGGCGCGTGGCGGTGCTTCCGCAGCATCACGCTGCCGCTGATCTCGCCGGTGCTGATGTTCTCCGCGGTCACCGGGGTGATCTACGCCCTGCAGTACTTCACCCAGGCGATGATCGCCGCCCGGGTGGCCTCCGGCACCACCGACTCCCCGGGGACCACCTTCATCCCCGGCTACCCGGAGATGTCCACGCTCACCCTGCCGCAGTGGCTCTTCTACGCGGGCTTCCGGGACTACTCCATGGGCTACGCCTGCGTGCTCGCGCTGCTGCTGTTCGCCGCGTCCATGGTGTTCACGCTGGTCCTGCTGCGCCGTTTCCGCGGCCTGGACGAGGAAGGGGGCCTGCGGTGAGGGGCACGCGCCGCCGCAGGGCGCTGTACTGGATCGCCACCCACGCGCTGGCCCTGGCGCTGGCGGCGATGTTCCTGGGCCCGCTGGTGTTCGTCGGCCTGACCGCGCTGATGACCGACCAGCAGGCGCTGACCAGCCAGCTCTGGCCGCACAGCTGGAACTGGGACAACTTCGCCGAGGTGTTCGAACGCTCGCCGCTGCCGCGCTGGCTGGGCAACACCCTGCTGTACGCGGTGCTCGGCACCGCCGCCATGCTGCTGTCGTCGATTCCGGTGGCGTACGCGCTGGCCCGGTTCCGCTTTCCCGGGCGGCGGGTGGCCTTCCTGCTGGTCATCACGATGATGATGTTGCCGCCGCAGGTGGTCGCCGTGCCCGTCTACCTGATCTGGGCCAGGGCCGGGCTGACCGGCACCCTGTGGCCGCTGATCCTGCCGATGCTGCTCGGCGACGCTTTCTCGATCTTCCTGCTCCGGCAGTTCCTGCTGACCATCCCCAAGGAGTACGTCGAGGCGGCCCGCGTGGACGGCTGCTCGGACCTGCGGACGCTGATCCGGGTGATCCTGCCGATGGCCCGCCCGGCGGTCGCCGCAGTGGCCCTGTTCCAGTTCTTCTACTGCTGGAACGACTACTACGGACCCCTCCTGTACGCCTCGACAAATCTCGACAACTGGACCTTGTCTCTCGGGCTGGCGTCATTCAAGGCGCTGCACAGCGTGCAGTGGAATCTCACCATGGCCGCCACCCTGCTGGTCATGGCGCCGGTCATCATCGTGTTCTTCCTCGCCCAGCGGGTCTTCATCGAGGGCGTCACCTTGACCGGAGTGAAGGGCTGAGCAGACTCTTAATCTCGTCACAAGGTCGCCCTTCAGGGTTGAACCCATGAGTACGACAACCGCGTGGCGTGCCGCCCAGGCCGGAAGACGGCCGCGTTCCGTCTGGAAAGCCGATCTGCTCGCCATCCTGGCTATTGCCAGCATGGTGCTCACCGTGTGGATCTGGGCGCGGACGGGAGGGTTCCTGCAGACCTTCGTCTATCCGGAGTACATCGTCGAATCCCAGGCGCTCTTGACGGGCCTGCTCGCGCAGACCCTCATGGCCCTGCAAGTGATCTAGCTGGCCCGTATCCCGTGGGTCGAGCAGTCCTGGGGTCATGACCTGCTGGCCCATCGGCACCGGCTCCTGGGCTACTGGTCCTTCTGGCTGATGATGGCGCACGTCGTGCTCTTCGCCGTCAGCCGCGCCGGAGATGACCGGGGGGAAGGGCCGCTGCGCGCGCTGTACCGGTTGTTCGTCGGCGCTTCCTGGATGCTGCTGACCAGCCTGGGCACCTTCATGATCATCGTAGTCGTGGTGACGTCGATCCGCGTGGTCCGCAAGCGCATCCGGTACGAGTCGTGGCACCTGATCCACCTGTACGCCTACCTCGGCATGGCCCTGGCGTTCCCGCACCAGATCTTCGACGGCACGCACTTCCACGACCTGTGGACGCAGGCGTTCTGGTGGGCCATGCTCCTGATCGCGCTCATCACCACCCTGATCTACCGGGTCTACTACCCGCTGCGCCGATCGCTGCGCCATCGCCTGCATGTCGCCGAGGTCAGGCGGGAGACTCCCGGCGTCTCCTCCATCGTGATGGAAGGCCGAGACCTGGACCGCCTGCGCGCCAAGTCCGGCCAGTTCTTCATCTGGCGCTTCCTAGGCGGCCCCGGCTGGACGCGCGGCCATCTCTACACCATCTCCGCGGCCCCCCACCCGGAGAAGCTGCGCATCACCATCCAGGCGATCGGCGACGGCAGCGGCCGAGCCACCATGATCAAGCCCGGCACCCGCGTCATGATCGAGGGTCCGTACGGCACGCTGACCGAGGACGTCCGCCGCCACCCCCGCATGGTCGTGATCGCGGCCGGGGTCGGCATCACCCCGTTCACCGGCATCCTCGCCGACGCCCGGTACGAGCCCGGCGAGGTGACGGTCATCTACCGGGTGAGCGGCATCCACAACGCCATCCACCTGGAGGAGCTGGAAGAGCTGGCCCAGCGCAGAGGAATCGCCCTGCATCTGCTGATCGGCTCACGCCGCGCGCCCGGCTCCTGGTTCCCCGATGGCACCCCATCCGGCCGCACCGACACGCGGGCGCTGACCCTGCTGGCCCCCGGCATCGCCGGCAGCGACGTCTTCGTCTGCGGGCCGCGGAAATGGAACGACCTGGTCCGCGACAGCCTGAAGGCCGCGGGCGTGTCCAAGCACGACATCCACCTCGAGGACTACAGCTGGTAGCCAGCCCCTCGCTCGGGACTAACTCTCTGGAAGGAAATCATGATCAGAAATCTCATGGTCACTGCCCTGACCGTCGTGATCGTCGGCCTGGGGATTGTCTTTCAAGCGGTCGCCACCACCTCCCACGAAAAAGCGCACGACGCGCCGGCGTCGTCCTCCGTGGAGACACCGCCTGCTCCTGATGGCTCCGGCGCGGATGCGGAGAAGAACGAGGGGCGGACGAACGACCACACCGGCAAGCCGGGTGAGGTCAAGTGACTGCCAGGCCCTGATCTGCCTCGCGGATCGCCCGGCAGGGTGAACGCCACATCGTCTTACGTATCTTCGTAGTCATGCCGTCGCGGGAGCGAGCGGCACGAAATCGGGGGTGATCATCATTTCTCAGCAGGCGGCGCACGCGCTTGTCGTCGACGACGACCGGGGTGTCCGTCAGGCGCTCCAACTTGGGCTCACCCTGGAGGGCTTCGAGGTGAGCGAGGCCGCCGACGGTCAGGCGGCGTTGAACCGGATCGAGCAGCTGCTGCCCTCCATCGTGGTGCTCGATGTCACGATGCCCGGCTTGAGCGGCGTGGAGGTGGTGCGCCGCCTCCGGGCGCAGGGCCGTACGATCCCGATCTGCATGTTGTCGGCCCGTGACGAAGTGGAGGATCGGGTGGCGGGGCTGGCCGCCGGAGCCGACGACTACGTGGTCAAGCCCTTCTCCCTGGCCGAACTCGCCGCCCGGCTGCACGCGCTGGTCCGGCTGCACCAGTCCAGTGCCCGGCGGCCGCTGCTGCTCGGCGACCTGACGATCGAGCCGGCCCGCAGGCAAGCCTCCCGCGGCGGCCACGACCTGGGGCTGACCACCCGGGAGTTCGACCTGCTGCTGACCCTGGCGCAGCATGCCGGTCAGGTGCTCAGCCGGACGCAGCTGCTGGCGCGGGTGTGTGGTTCGTCATCCGGCTGATCCTGCAGCCCTTGCAGCGCCTGCGCCGGGCGGCGCTGGCCATCGACTCCGAGATGATCGACTCCGGGCTGTCGGCCGGGCGGCTGCCGGTGGTCAGCGGGCCGCGCGAGGTCGCCGACCTGTCGGCGGCCCTCAACCGCATGCTCGGCCAGCTGTTGACCAGCATGCACGCCACCCGCCGCTTCACCGCCGACGCCGGTCATGAACTCCGGACCCCGCTGACCACCCTCGGCATGAATCTGGAGATCCTGCGGCGCGGCTCCGGCCTGCCCGCGCACCAGCGGGAGCGGGCCCTGGAGGCCATGGCCGCCGAGCATCAGCGGATCACCAGCTTGCTGGAAGGTCTGCAGACGCTGGCCCGCGGTGACGCCCGCGCCCTGCCCGCGCCCGACGACATCGACCTGGCCGACCTGCTCGCCCAAGCGGTCGGGCACGCGCGCCGACGCCACCCCGCCGTCACCTACCTGCTGTCGCTGCCCGTCCAGGAGATCCCCACCGTCCACGGCTGGCCCGCCGGGGTACGCCTGGCGATCGACAACCTGCTGGAGAACGCGGCCCTGCACGGCCATCCCGCCGGCCAGGTCCAGGTCAACGTGACCATGGCCGGCCGCAGCGCCCAGATCATCGTGGCCGACGACGGGCCGGGCATCCCGGCCGATCAGCGGGAGACCATGAAGGAGCGCTTCGCCCGGGGCGCGCAGACCCGCGGCGACGGATCCGGCCTCGGGCTCGCGTTGGTCCAGCAGCAGGCCCGGCTGCATGGCGGCGCGCTCGATCTGGGCGTTTCGCCCCTGGGCGGGCTGGCCGCCGTCCTGACCCTGCCGATCGCGGCCCCCGCGCTCCGCGCGTCACGGTGAAGGCGTACCCGCCGAAGGCAGGCCGATGGGCCACGAGTTCGTCGGCGTGGTCGAGGATGTCGGCGCCCAGGTCGCCACGCTGCGCAGGGGCGACTTCGTGATCGCCCCGTTCGCCTGGTCGGACGGCACCTGCGAGCACGTCATCAAGTTCACCGACACCGCGGCCGAGATCTACACCCGCACCGGCCACCCGGGCGCGCTCGCCGCGTCCCTGCACGCGGCCGCCCTCATCGGCCCTTGACCGCGGGAGCCGCCGGGCCGCTCGGGGGAGAGGTCCGGCGGCCGGCCTACTTCTTGACGGAGATGCCGCGCCAGTCGTACTCCTGCAGGAGCGTGGTGCCGAAGCCTTCGACGGCCGTGCTCGTGCCGAAGGTCTGCTTCAGGGCGCAGATCGGGACCAGGTTCGGGCCGGTCCTGGTGACCAGGTTGATCAGCTCGTGGGTCGGAGCGGAGCGCTCGGCGGTGTCGGTGCTCGCGAGCGACTTCATCAGCAGGTCCGCCGCGCCCGGGTAGTCGATCTTGCCCCAGTTGTACATCCCGTCGGGCAGGTACATCGTCTGGAGGAAGGCGCTGGGGTCGGGCCGCCCGGTGGCGTACTGGCCGAGCCCGGCCTCGAGGTTGCCCGCGCCGCGGGCGACGATGTACGCGCTGGTGTCCATGACGTTGATCTTGACCTTGACGCCGATCTGGTCGAGCTGCGCCTGCAGGATCTGGGCCAGCGAGGAGAAGGCCGGGAACGCGATCGTGCTCAGCGTGAAGGAGAACCCGTCCGACTTGCCCGCCTTGGCCAGCAGGTCCTTGGCCGCGGCGACGTCATAGGACAGGCCGGGGTCGTTCTCCAGGCCGTCCACGTGCGCCCAGTATCCCTCGGGGAAGGGCTGCGCGGACGGGGTGCACGCCCCGGTGAAGCCGCTGTTGTCGGTGATCGCCTGGCGGTCGATCACCCGCATGATCGCCTGGCGGACGAGCGGGTCGGCGAACTCGGGCACGGCCTTCGGGTTGAGCAGGATGCCGACCAGGTTGGTGCTCGCCCCCTGCACGACCTTCAGGCCGGCGCTCTCGGCCTCGGCCATCTGCGCGCCGTCCATGCCGATCAGGTCGAGCTGGCCGGAGGCCAGGGCGCGGAACCGGGCCGAGGAGTCCTGCTGCTGGACGTAGCGGATGCCGGAGTTCTGCACCGCGTCCTTGTTCCAGTAGCCGTCCCACGCCTGGTAGACGATCTCGCTGTCGGTCTTGCTGACCAGCGTGTACGCCCCGGTGCCGACCGGTTTGGCGGCGAGGTCGGGGTTGTCGACCGCCTGCGGGCTGATGATCATGCCGGCCTCGCTGGCGAGGATGTTGCCGATCGACCCGGGCGGGCCGTCGAGGTGGAAGCGCACGTGCGTGGCGTCGACCGCCTCGACGCTCGTCACCACGTTGAGCTGCGCCTTGACCAGGCTCTTGGGCAGGTTCTTGCCGCGCTCGATGGAGCGTTTGACGGCGTCGGCGTTGAGCGTCGCGCCGTCCTGGAACTTGACCCCATCGCGCAGGGTGACGTCGAACGTCTTGCCGTCGTCCGACAGCTTCCATTCGGTGGCCAGTCCTGGGACCAGTTCGCCGGCGGCGTCGCGGGAGAGCAGGCTCTCGTACACGGGGGTGAGGAAGCTCTGCTGGTACACCCCCGACAGGGCGGGGTCGAACGTCGACATCACGGTTCCGCCGAACCTGATCTCGGCCTTGCCGGTGGACGAGCCGGCGTTGGTCCCGCCGCCGCTGTCGGCGCCGCCGCCGCAGGAGGACAGGGCGAGTACGGCGGCCATGGCCATGGCGATGGCGCGCCGGGGTGTGGGGGGTCGGCTTGGCATTGCTGGCATCTCCTCAGATCGAATCATCGAGATGGTGTTGATCGGGTGACTCGTCCGCGCCGGCGGAAATCCAGCGGGCGAAGCCCAGGCCCGCGCCGGTGCCGGCCTCGGTGCGGTAGACCGGCTCGTAGGCGAGCTCCTCCATGGCCAGGCCGGCCCTGGCCATCATCGCGCCGAGGGTGACCCAGTTCAGGCACTCCGACGTGGCCGAGTACAGCCGCTCCCGGGGCAGCGAGGTGAGCGTCGCGGTGTCGCCCTCCCGCAGCGCCCGCAGCAGCGAACGGTCGAGCTCCTCGTCCACCACGAAGTGGCTGAGCCCGCCGGAGGCGATCACGGCGACGCGCACGTCGTCGTCCCACTCCGCGACGGCCCCGGCGAGCGCCGCCCCGAGCGCGTGGCACCGCCGCGGCGTCACCGCGTTCGGCGGGTAGCAGGTGTTCTGCGAGATCGGCAGGATCGGCGGGTGCCCCTCCCCGAGCAGGCGCCGCACCACGAACGCGTAGCCGTGCGGGAGCCCCTGGGGCCGGAACGCCGTCTCGCGTACGACGTCGAGCTCGCCGTCGCCTGCCGGGTAGCGCCGCGCGACCCGGCCGCCGTAGCTTTCCTCGACGTACGTCATCTGGCTCACGTCGAAGTCGTGCTCGATGAGGTATTCGACGAGGTGGCGGCCGAGCCCGGAGTCGACCGGCACGTCGCGGCGCACGTCGCCGTAGCCGTCGGCGACCAGCTGGTCCATCAGGCGCTGCCGCTCGGTGCCCGTCACCGGCTTCGGCCGGGGGATCAGCGGCACGGTGTCGCCCCAGAAGATGGAGAACGCCGGCATGTTGGACTCGTAGAACCACTCGTCCTGGTCGTCGCTGATGATCAGGATGACGTCCGGGTGGGCGGCGGCGAGGTCGCGGGCGAGCTCGTCCAGCGCGGCCTGGCACCGCGCCGACTGCCGCTCGAAGGTGGCCAGGTCGCGCGGCCGCGCGCGGATCCACCCCGGGACGACCGTGGCCACGGCCTCCTGGTAGCTCATCGCCCGCCCCGCCGCGGGGAAGACGAGCTCGGGGTTGTGCTCGTCGCGCTCGGCGTACTCCAGCCACATGCCGGGCGGCAGGATGAGCAGCGGGGTGTGCGACGTGGCGGCGCCCAGGACGATCGATGCCATGGCCTTGTCCTCCCGGCGAGTCAGCGGGTCTCGGCGCGCAGCCGCCGGGCGAGCATCCGGCGGGCGATGAGCGCGGCCGTGTCCAGCCGGGTGCTCACCTCGGGCATCGGGCCCTCCTCCTCGGCCAGGCGCTGCAGGACCGCCACCGCGTACGCGTCCTCGTCGATCAGGCAGAGCTGGCCCTCGTGCACGGCCGCGTCCATCTGGGGGTCGTCCTGGGCGTAGTCCCGGCCGATGGCGAAGAAGTAGTGCGTGCGCTTTTCCGACAGCGGCGTGAGGCCGTAGACGACCTTGCCCAGGTACGGCCGCCGGGGCCCGGTCGCGGGGTCGTGCTTCGACTCGGCGGCCACGACCATGACGTCCAGCACGTACAGCGACGGGACGAAGAAGCTGATGTGCTGCTCGCGGTCGATGGGGGAGCCGAGGCCGGTCCGCTCGCGGTAGGTGGGCGGGCACTCCACGTCACGCATGACGCGCGAGGCCCGGACCAGCCACCGCTTCTCGTCGGACTCGCTGGTGATGCCGGTCTCCGCGACCTCCCGCGAGCCGATCTTGGTGGCGTGGATGAACGACTCGTGGGACAGGTCGAGCACGTTGTCCGCGATCAGCGTGTGGCCGGCGTCGATGACCACGTGCCCGGAGACGAACCGGAAGCTCGGATCGCCGAAGCCGGTCTCCGCCGGGATCTCGGCGGGGTCGGCGAGCGCGGGGTCGCCCATCCAGATCCACACGAACGGACCGTTCTCCGCGGCCGGGAAGGATCGCAGGTCGGAACCGCCGGGGATGCCGCTCTGCCCGGGCACGCTCAGGCAGGTGCCCGCGGCGTCGAAGCGGAAGCCGTGGTAGCCGCAGGTGATGACGTCGTCGGGGCCGAGCGAGCCCTCGGACAGGGGGTAGCCGCGGTGCGAGCAGCGGTTGCGCAGGGCGACCGTACGCCCGCTCCTGGTGCGGAACAGCGTCACCGAGACGCCGAGGACGCTGCGGGCGAGCATGCGCTCGCCGCATTCCGAGCGCAGCGCGGCGATGTACCAGGCGTTGCGGACAAACGGGGACTGGACCATGGTGCACTCCTCCGTTCCGGGTCAGCACGGCAGGCGGCTGAACACCTTCCGGGCGTTGCCCTCGAACACGAGTTGCTTGTCGCCTTCGCTGAGTCCCGGCATCGCGTCGATGACGGGCTTGATGTCGTCCAGGTGCCGCCCGGTGCCGGGAGCGGCGACCGAGCCGCTGCCGGGCCGCTCGGTGCCGAACAGGCAGCGGTCCGGGCCGACGGTCTCCAGCAGCAGGCGCAGCGACGCCGGGTTGTGCAGGACCGTGTCGAACCACAGCCGGCGCAGCGACACCTCGAAGCGCTCGGAGTCGGGCGAGCCGCCGAGGCTCGGCATCAGCCGCTCGGCCTGCCAGCGCCCGATCTGGTACGGCACCGAGCCGCCGCCATGCGCGATGATCAGCTTCAGCTCCGGGAAGTCGGCCAGCGTGCTGGACCGCAGCACGGTGAGGATCGCGATCGACTCCTCGGTGATGAAGTGCTCGCTGTAGGTCTCCCGCTCGTTGAAGCAGCCGGCGGAGTGCACCAGCGCGGGCAGGTCGTGCGCGACCAGCCGCTCGAACAGCGGATACCAGTACGCGCTGCCCAGCGGCGGCGTGGTGCCCGCGCCCTCGCTGGGGTCGGGGTTGAGGCACACGCCCACGAACTGCGGCAGCGCGGCCACGCGGTCCAGCTCGGCCAGCGCCTCCTCGACCGGGCGGCCCGCGCAGACCGGCAGCGCGGCGACACCGGCGAGCCGGTCCGGGTGCAGGTCCACCGACCGCCGGATCAGATCGTTGTTGGCCTCGACCCACCAGTGCACGATGCGCTCCGGCCGGGCCGAGCTCATCAGCTGGAAGGGGCGCGGGGAGATGAGCTGCATCGTCGTGCCGACCTCGTCGAGCGCGGCCACGTTGCGGGCCGCGGCCGCCGCGAGGGCCTCGTCGCTGATCTTCGGGTCGCCACGGTGGCGGCCGCCGGAGGACTGCAGGCGCGCCTTGTAGGCGTAGAAGACCTCGGGGGCGTTCAGGTGGGCGTGCGCGTCGATGACCATGAGTCCTCCGCGATGGGGGCGTTAGAGATGCGGCGGCCTGACGAGGCCCGCGGCGGGGATGGGGGAGGTGCCGTGCCCGAGTCCGGGCATGACGATCGAGCGACGGGTCACGCTGATCCTCTCGACGGGGGTTTCAGCCGAGCCAGTCGGGCGCCGAGCCGCCGAGCCGGGCGGTCAGGTCCTGCGCGGCCTCCTGCAGGTGCCCCAGGCGGTGGGAGAAGGCGGAGTTGGTGGCGGAGCCGATGGTGTCGACGATGGCCAGGGCGGCGCAGACGCCGGTGCTGTCGAAGATCGGGGCGGCGAGGCCGCAGGTGCCGTTGACCTCGCTGACCGCGGTGGCCAGCCCCGTCCGCCGGACCTCCCCGACCTTGGCCCTGGTGACGCTCTGGGCCGGCTCGGGCAGGGAGCGGAGCGACTCCTCCACGTCCTCGGCGTCCCGCCGGAAGGCGAGGAACACCACGGCCTGGGCGGTGTCGAGGGGCATGACGGTGCCGACCCGGTAGGTCAGCACGATGCCGCGGCCCTGCGGCTCCTGCACGCGGGCGACGACCGGTCCCGCGGGGGTCCACAGGCTCAGGGAGATCGTGGTGCCGACCTTGTCGGCGAGGCGGGCCATGCGCTCGGCCGAGATCGCCACCACGCGGCGCTTGCCGATGGCCTGCCCGCCGAGGCGCAGGATCAGGCTGCCCAGACGGTATCCGGGCGGGTCCGTCGAGACCCGCAGCAGGTCTTCCGCGGCCATGGAGGTCAGGTAGCGGTGCGCGGTCGTGCGGTTGAGGCCGAGCGCCAGCGCGACACCGTTGGTGGTGAGATGGGTGGTGCCGTCGGCGAACAGGCCGAGGATCTGGCCGACCCTGTCGACGGCCTGGATGTCGGCGCGCCCAGGAGCGCTCGCCGTCGTCTCCGGCATGGTCACCGCGTCCACCTCTTCTGTGCGTAATGTGAACATGACGTTCACTCGTGACTGTATCTACCTCCGTGGCGCGAGGCAACCCAACAGTTTAGGTCCTTCCTGGTGCGCCCTTGACACCTCTCGTCGAGAAGTGAACATAATGTTCGTACTATGAACGCAAGGTCAATCGGCTTCGTGGTTCCGCCGACGGACGCCGCGGCTGAGGGCTGATCGCGTGCCCCTCGCGATCGGAGGCGGGAAATGATCGACAAGTTGCGCGCGTCGGTGGCCGACGCCCTCGCGGACGTGCCACGGCGGGGCGCGGTGATCGCGGTCGGCGGCTTCGGCGACTGTGGCGCGCCGCTCGGGCTCGTGGAGGCGCTGTGCGATCTCGACGCGCGCGACGTGCACGTGATCTCCAACAACTGCGGCATCGGCGAGCGCGGGCTCGCCCGGCTGCTGATCGAGGAACGCATCGCCAGGTTCACCGGATCGTTCCCCGCCCACCCGCGCTTCGGCGAGCAGTACCGCTCCGGGCGCATCCACCTCGAACTGGTGCCGCAGGGCACGCTCGCCGAACGGCTGCGCGCGGCGGGCGCCGGCCTGCCCGCCTTCTACACCCCGGCCGGTGTCGGCACCGACCTCGGCGAGGGCTCCTTCCCCGCCGCGTACGGACCCGACGGCGAGGTCGCCGAATACTGCGCGCGCAAGGAGACCCGCGAGTTCGACGGCCGGACCTACGTGCTGGAGCACGCCCTGCGCCCCGACGTCGCCCTGGTCCGCGCCCACCGGGCGGACCGGATGGGCAACCTCGTCTTCCGGCTGACCGCGCGCAACTTCAACCCGCTGTGCGCCATGGCGGCGCGGATCACCATCGCGGAGGTCGAGAACGTGGTGCCCATCGGAGCGCTGCCCCCGGACCAGGTCCACCTGCCGGGCATCTTCGTCGACCACATGGTCGAGGCCCTGTCGGAGATCGGGCTGCCGGAGGCGGCCAAATGAGCACAGCGCCCGAGGTGGCCAGATGAGCGGGCGGAGCCGGTTGGAGATCGCGGCGCGGGTCGCGGCGGATTTGGCCGACGGCGACTACGTGAACGTCGGCCTCGGCATCCCGCTGCTGGTGCCCGAGCACGTGGAGGCCGGCAAGCAGGTGGTGTTCCACTCCGAGAACGGGCTGCTCGGCATGGGCGCGGCCCCGGCCCCGGCGGATCGCGACCCCGACCTGACCGAGGCGGGCAAGGGCTACACGACCCTGCGGCCGGGCGCGGCCATCTGCGACTCCGCGATGTCGTTCGCGCTCATCAGGAGCGGCCGGCTGAGCGTGACGATCCTGGGCGCGCTGCAGGTCTCGGCCGACGGCGACCTGGCCAACTGGCACGTGCCCGGCGGCCGTCCCGGAGTCGGCGGCGCGATGGACCTGGTGCACGGGGCGCGCCGGGTGTGGATCGCGATGGAGCACACCGACCGCAGGTCCGGCGCCCCGAAGATCGTCGAGAAGTGCGAGTACCCGCTGACCGGCCGCGGCGTCGTGCATCGCGTCTACACCGATCTGGCCGTCTTCGACATCGGACCCGGCGGGCTGGTGCTGAGCGAACTCGCGCCCGGCGTCGGCGCCGACTACGTCCGCGAGCGCACCGGCGCCTCGTTCCGTACCGCGCTCGCCCGAGGAGGAGCATGACCGGGATCAGAGGCGGCGCCTACATCGTCGGCGCCTACGAGCACCCCGAGCGCCGGATCACCGGATCGTCGGTGCCGCAGGTGCTCGCCGAGGTGACGCACGGCGCGCTCGCCGACGCCGGCCTCGGGCCTGCCGACGTCGACGGCTGGTTCGGCTCCTCCGAGCAGCCCGGCCTGGGCGGCCTGTCCATGCTGGAATATCTCGGGCTGCGCGGGGTGCGTCACGTCGAGGACACCGAGAGCGGCGGCGCGTCGTACCCGACCCATGTCGGGCACGCCACCGCCGCGATCATGACGGGCCGCTGCGAGGTCGCGGTCATCGCGATGGGCGGCCTGCCGCGCTCGCTGCCTCCGCACCGCGCGGTGAGCGGCCCGGAGGACCCGTTCGAGGCCCCGTACGGGATCCCGCCGGTTGCCCTGTACGCCCTGGCGGCCGCCCGCCACATGCACGAGTACGGAACGACCCCGGAGCAGCTCGCCGAGGTGAAGGTGGCCGCGTCCGAGCACGCCAAGCACAACCCGAACGCGCTGCTGCGCGACCCGGTGACCGTCGCGGAGGTCCTGGACTCCCCGCTCATCGCGGACCCGCTGCACCGGCTGGACTGCTGCGTCACCACCGACGGGGGCGGTGCGGTGGTCGTGGTCAGCCCCGAGGTGGCGGCCCGCCTGGACCGGCACCGGGTGAAGGTGCTCGGCCAGGCGGAGGCGTTCAAGCACGCCGGCCCGGCCGTGGACGTCACCTGCACCGGCGCGGTCTGGTCCGGCCCGCGGGCCTTCGCCGAGGCGGGCCTGACGCCGGCCGACGTCGACTACGCCTCCATCTACGACTCCTTCACGATCACCGTCCTGATGCTGCTGGAGGATCTCGGCTTCTGCGCGAAGGGGGAGGGCGGCCGGTTCGTGGCCGACGGCGGCTTGCGGGCGCATGCCGGGAAGCTGGCGGTGAACACCGACGGCGGCGGCCTGTGCAACAACCACCCCGGCTCGCGCGGCGGCATGGTGAAGATCATCGAAGCCGTCCGCCAGCTGCGCGGGGAGGCCAACGCCCCGGTGCAGCTCCCCGACGTCCAGGTGGCGCTCGTGCAGGGGATCGGCAAGGCGCTCGGGAGCCGCCATTTCAGCAGCACGTTGCTACTCGGTCAGGAGGACACGTGAGCGAAGCCGCGCTGCCGGTGCCGGCGGCGACGATCACGCCGGGGCTCGAGCCGTACTGGCGGGCGCTGGCCGAGGGCGAGCTGCGGCTGCCGTACAGCCGCGTGACCGGGGAGGTGCTGTGGTACCCGCGCGTCGCCGACGCCGGGGGAAACCTCGAGGTCGAATGGCGGGCCGCCGGCGGCCGCGGCGTGGTCTACAGCGCCACCGTCGTGCGGCGGCCCGCAGGACCGTACCGCGACAGCGGGTCCTACGCGCTCGCCTACGTGACGCTGGCGGAGGGGCCGCGGCTGCTGACGCACATCGTCGGCGTCCCGCCCGAGGAGGTCCGCATCGGCATGCGGGTCCGCGCGGCGATCCAGACCGGCGCGGACGGCGCCGTCATCCTGCGCTTCCGCCCCGACTGCGACGACGGGAGCGGGTCGTGACGGCCGGCGACGCCGTGCGCGCGGCGGCCGGGCTCGGCACCTGCGCGCTGTCGGACGCGCTGGACGCCATGGGCCTGCCCGGCGTCCTGCCCGGCGTGCGCGCGCTGAGCGGCGTACCGGCCGTGGCGGGGCGCGCGGTCACGGTCCGGCTCGGCCCCGCCGGCGACGGCGTCCCCGCCCGGCACCTGTGCACCTCGGCGGTCGACTCCGCCGGTCCCGGCCAGGTCGTCGTGGTGGCCCACCCGGGACCGTACGAGGGCGCGGCCCCGGCCGGGTGGGGCGGCATCCTGTCCCTCGCCGCCCACCGCCGCGGCATCGAGGGCGTCGTCGTCGGCGGGCCGGTACGCGACGTCGACGAGGCCCGCCAACTCGGCTTCGGCGTTTTCGGGCGCGCCCCGACGCCGGTCACCGCCCGCGGCCGCGTCGTCGAGACCGGCTGGGACGAGCCGATCGTCATCGGCGAGGTGACCGTCCGCCCCGGCGACCTGGTGGTGGCCGACGAGAACGGCGTCGTCGTGGCGCCCGCCGACCGGCTGCCCGAGCTGCTGGCCCGCGCCCGCGCCATCGTCTCGCGGGAGGCCGCGATAGCGGCCGCCGTGCGCGCGGGCGTGCCCGTGGCCGAGGCGATGGGCCGCGACTACGAGGAGATGCTGTCATGACGCTCGCCACGGCGCTTCTCGCGCTCGGCACCGGCACGGTGAGCGACGCCCTCGACCGGCTCGGCATCCCCGGGCAGTGCGCCGGCCTCGCCGGTCTGGTCCCGGGCGCCACCATCGCCGGTCCCGCCTTCACCGTCCGGTACGGCCCCAACGGCCGGTCCGGCGGCACCGTCGGCGACTACATCGACGACGTCCCGCCCGGCCACGTCGTCGTGCTCGACAACCGCGGCAGGACCGACGCCACCGTCTGGGGGGACATCCTCACCACGGTGGCGTCGAGCCGCGGCGTCGGCGGCACCGTCATCGACGGCGTCTGCCGCGACCTGGACCGCAGCCTCGAAACCGGCTATCCGATCTTCGCCAGGGGCAATTGGATGCGTACGGGCAAGGACAGGGTCAGGGCCGAGGAGATCGGCGGTCCGGTGGGCGTCGGCGGCATCCGCGTGCAACCCGGCGACATCCTGATCGGCGACCGGGACGGCGTGCTCGCTCTCCCGGCCGGCCGGCTCGACCAGATCCACGACGTCGCGGCCGCCATCGCCGCCGCGGAGGACCAGATCAGGGCGCACGTCGCCACGGGCCTGACCCTGCGGGTGGCCAGGGCCCGCACGGGCTACCACCACCTTCAGGCACAAGAGAGGGAGCCTTGAGGACACATACGCTGTTCGACCCGACGCACGCCCCCGCGAACGTGGCCGAGCCGATGGGGCCGGGGCCGCTGCCCGACCTGGCGGGCAAGCGCGTCGCGCTGGTCAAGAACGCCTGGCCGAGCTGGCACGCGATGGTGGATCATCTCGCCACCCTGCTCGCCGACCGGCACGAGGGCATCACGTTCGAGCAGTACATCGTCCCGAACGGCTCGGCCGCCGACCCGGAGCTGCTGCGCCGGATCGCCGCCGAGACCGACGCCGCCGTGGTCGGCCTGGCCAACTGCGGATCCTGTACGGCGTGGAGCTTCCACGACGCCCTGGAGCTCACCCGTCTGTCCCTGCCGGCGGTGCTGGTCGTGACGAGCGAGTTCGCCGAGCTCGCCGCCGCCGTGGCCCGGGCGAAGCGGTCGGCCATCCCGCAGGTGCTGCTGCCCCTCAACCCGGAGACCGTGGACCTGCGGGTGGCGCTCGACCTGGTCGACGACGCGGTGGACGAGATCGTCGAGCGGCTGACCGTCCCGGTGGCGGCCGACGGGCCGGCCCCGGCGACCGCCACGCGGTTCGCGGCGGTGGAGGCGGCCGGCGATGCCGACGACGACACCGCGCACGAGTTCTTCTACCGGCGCGGCTGGACCGACGGCCTGCCCGTCCGGCTGCCCACCGTGCCCAGGGTGGAGCGGCTGCTCGCCGCGCTCGGCGATGTGGACCCGGGCGAGGTCATCGCCATGATGCCGCCCACCGGCTTCGGCGTCACCTACGAGTCGCTGGCCGTCAACGCCGTCATGGCGGGCGCCGTGCCGGAGGTGATGCCGATCCTGGTGGCGATGGTGCGCGCCGCCTGCGAACCGGAGTTCAACCTCAACGGCATCGCCACGACCACCGGCCCGTCCACCCCGCTGGTGATCGTCAACGGGCCGGTCGGCGGCGCGGCCGGGGTGAACGCGGGCCGCGGCGCCCTGGGCCACGGGTGGCGGGCCAACGTCGCGATCGGCCGTACGCTGCGGCTGCTGATCAACAACATCGGCGGCGCCACGCCCGGGAGCATCTCCAAGTCCATCATGGGCCAGCCCGGCCGGTTCTCCTTCTGCTTCGCCGAGAACGAGCAAAGCTCGCCGTGGGCGCCGCTGCACGCCGACCGCGGCGTGGACCCGGCTAAGAGCGCCGTCACCCTGCTCGGCGCGACCGGCAGCATGAACCTGCTCACGCCGCGCCAGGACGCCGACGCCATGCTCAGCCTGTTCGCCGACGGGCTCGCCTTCATGGGCAATCCCAACGTCGTGATGGGCCGGGGCACCGTCGCGGTCCTGATCACCCCGGGGCACGCGCGGGTGCTGGCCGCCGCGGGCCTGTCCAAGGCCGGCGTCGCGACCGAGATCTGGAAGCGGTCGACGCTGCCGATCGAGCGTTTCCCGCGCTCGGCCCACCCGGACCCGCCGTACGAGTTCGTGCAGCACGACGGCCTGGTCTACACGGTCAAGGATCCCTCGCACCTGTTCGTGGTCGTCGTCGGCGGGCCGGAGCCCACCCACGCCACCCTCATCCCCAGCCATCCCAGCAGCGTCCCCGTCACCCGCGCGATCACACCGACTCCGGAGAAGTGACCATGAAGGCGAACTCCCTGTCCGAGGCGATGGGCCGGTTGCAGCGCATGATCGGCCAGGACTACCTGATGCGGGCCACGATCGTCGACGCCGCGTCCGTGGACGTCGAGGTGGTCCCGCGCGAGGAGGCGTGCGAGGAGTGCATCGTGCCCAAGGAGTTCATGCGCGACGTCGCCGACGACTGCCTGTCCGGCACCGGCTACCGCGTGCGCGACCTGGTCTATCCGGGTGAGCGCGGGCGAGCCGTGCCGTCAGGCCTGAACTGAGATGCGGTTGCGCGTACGCTCCATGGCTTACGAGGCAGAGGGCGTGCTCTCGCTGGAGCTGCGCGACCCCGATGGCGGGGAGCTGCCGCCGTGGTCGCCGGGCGCCCACGTCGACCTGACGGTGCCGGGGTCGCCGCCGCGGCAGTTCTCGCTGTGCGGCGATCCCGGCGATCCCGGGGTGTACCGGCTGGGTGTGCTCCTGGCGGACCCGAGCCGGGGCTGCACCCGCTACATCCACCACAGCCTGCGGCCCGGCGAACCGGTCGAGGTGTCGCGGCCGCGCAACAACTTCCCGCTCGTGCCTTCGCCGCGCTACCTGTTCGTCGCGGGCGGCATCGGCATCACGCCCGTGCTGCCGATGCTGGCCGCGGCCACCGCCGCCGGCGCGGAATGGGAGCTGCTGTACGGCGGCCGCCGCCGCCCGTCCATGGCCTTCCTCGACCGGCTCCGCCCGTACGGCGCGCGGGTGCGGGTCCACCCGCAGGACGAGGCCGGCCTGCTCGACCTCGACGAGGCGCTGGACCGCCACGACCCGGAACGGACCGTCGTGTACTGCTGCGGTCCCGAGCCGCTGCTGGCGGCGATCGGGGAGCGTGCCCGCGCGCGCGGGTTCGGCCCCCCGCACATCGAGCGGTTCCGCCCGGTCCAGGCCGCGGTGCCCGAGGGCGGCGAGCGGGCCATCGAGGTGGTGTGCGGGCGGTCAGGCGTGACGGTCCGGGTAGGCAGGGACAGCACGATCCTGGCGGCGCTGGAGGCGGCGGGCGTTCCCGTGCCCAGCTCGTGCCGGGAGGGCATCTGCGGCACCTGCGAGACGGCCGTGCTTGACGGGATACCGGACCACCGGGACTCGCTGCTCACCGAGGGCGAGCGGGAGGCGGGAGAGACGATGATGATCTGCTGTTCCCGGGCGCTGAGCGAGAAGCTGGTGCTCGATGTCTGATTCCTTAACGTCTGAGTGGCGGTATGTGCCGACGGCGACCGCGCACGAGGCGGGCGGCAGGATCGGCGCGCTGCCTGCGGCCATCCGGCCGGTGGGGGCGGCGGGGGCCACCCTGTGCGGCCCGGCGCACACCGTGCTGTGCGGGCAGCGGGACAACCTCGCGCTGCACCACGCCTTCGCCCTGGCCCCGCCCGGCGCCGTCGTGGTCTGCCAGACCGGCGGCTGTTTCGAGGCCGGCTACGTCGGCGAGGTCATGGTGCGGGCCGCGCTGGCCCGCGGCCTCGCCGGGCTGGTCATCGACGGCTGCGTGCGCGACGCCGAGGCGATCGCCGCGTCCGGGTGGCCGGTGTTCGCGCGCGGCCTGAGCGTGCGCGGCACGACCAAGGATCCGTCGCTGGCGCAGGCGCAGGGGTGCCGGCTGCGGTTCTGCGGCGACGGCGGGTCCGTGGACGTCGACCCGGGCGACCTCGTACTCGGCGACGCGGACGGGGTCGTGGTGGTGCCGCGGCCCCGGGCCGCCGAGGTGCTGGCCGCGTCCCACGCCAGGGAGGCGGCGGAGCGGGAGATCTTCACCCGGCTGGGCGAGGGCGAGACCACGCCGGACATCTACGGCCTGCCGCCCCTGGGCGGATGAACATGATGTTCACTTGGCGCACACCCGGCGACCGGTAGGCTGTCCGTCGTCCGTAGCAGGCTGGTATCGAGAGCGGCGGTTTCGATGCAGGACTTTGACGAGCCGGGCCAGGCCGACATCCAGGCGGTCACCAGGACCAGCCGGATTCTCGGGCTGTTCAACGTCGACCGGACCGAGCTGGTCACGGTCGACGTCGCCGCCGTGCTCGGCCTGAACCGCACCACGACCCACCGGTACCTGACCTCGATGGCCGCCGTCGGGCTGCTGGAACCCGGCAGCAGGCACTCCAGCTACGTGGTCGGCCCGCTGGCGATGAAGCTGGGCGCGATGGCCACGGGGTCGGCGGGCGTGCTCGCGATCGCGCCGCGGTTCATGGCCGCGCTCAGCGACGACCTGGGCGCCACGGTGGCGCTCAGCCTGTGGGCCTCGACCGGCCCGATGGTGGTGCACGTGGCGGAGCCGCAGATCGCCGAGGCGGTCCTGACGGTGCGGGTCGGCACGGTGCTGCCCGTCGACACCGCACAGGGTGTGCTCTTCGCCGCCTTCCTCCCGCCGGAGGCCACGCACGTCGACGCCAAGCGCGAACGGCTCAAGCCGGCCGCGCGGGCGGCGTTCGACGCGCACGTGGCGGAGGCGAGGGAGACGGGGCTGGCGGTGATGCGCCACCGCGACGTCGGCATCGTCGCCGTCGCGGCGCCCGTTTTCGACGCCACCGGCCTGTGTAGCTCGCTGGCGGTCGTCGGGCTGGCCGGCACCACCACCGACGCCGCGGTGCCCGAGCGCGCTCGCCGCGTACGCGAGACGGCCGATCGGCTCACCGCCTGCCTCGGCGGCCAGATCCCCGAATTCCTCCTCGGCATCTCCTGACCCACCTTCCTGCCCGGCGGTTCACCACGTGAACCGCCGGCCCGGCGTACGTTCACGGCGGTGCGGGCTCCGCTGTGATGCGCGGCCGGGCCGGTGAAGTGGATCCCCGCGAGGAAGACCTTGTGTCGTGCACATTGCCGACATAGGCTTCGTGCAATCAAGTTTGAACATGGTGTTCACAATCTGGACGATATTGGAGGGAACGCCATGGTTCGTCGTCCGTCCGGCGTCGCCGGATTACCACCGCGGCACGCCGATCCGGTGTGCCCATGAGTCTCACCGCCGTCGCCCGCCGGATCGCCGCCGGGGCGCTCGTGCTCTGGCTCGTCTCGGTGCTGGCATTCCTGATGGTGCGCCTGATACCCGGCGACCCCGCCAGGACCGCGGCGGGGGAGAACGCCACCGCCGAGCAGGTCGAGGTCATCCGTCGGCAACTCGGGCTCGACCAGCCCCTGTTCACCCAGTACGGACGCTGGCTCTCCCAGGTGGTGCGGGGAGACCTCGGCACCTCCCTGACCTCGACGCGCCCCGTGGCGGAGTCGATCGCCAACGCCATACCCCCGACGCTGTCCATCGCGCTCACCGCCCTGCTGCTGGCGATTGTGATCGGCGTCGGCGCGGGCGTGGTCGCGGGCCTGAACCGGGGGAGCTGGCTGGACCGCGCGGTGACCGCCATGACGACCATCGGGATCGCCGTCCCCGGCTTCTGGGTGGCCATGCTGCTCATCTCGATCTTCGCGATGAAGCTCCGCCTGCTCCCCGCGACCGGCTACACCGCGCTCAGCGAGGGCTTCGGCCCGTGGCTCCAGCACATCCTGCTACCCGGCTCCGCCCTGGCGCTGGCCACCGCGGCGCAGATCGCCAGGCAGGCGCGCGGCTCCATCGCCGACGTCATGGCCGAGCCGTACGTGCGGACCGCGCGCGCCCGCGGCGCCTGGGGAACGCTCCTGGTGCGCCGGCACGTGCTGCGCAACGCCTCGATCCCCGTCATCACCGTGATCGGCCTGCAGGCCGGCCACCTGCTGGGCGGCGTGATCATCGTCGAGGCCGTCGCCGGCGTCAGCGGGATCGGCACCCTGGCGCTGCGCGCCGTACAGGACCGCGACTACACCATGATCCAGGGGTACGTCCTGCTGGCCGCGGTCGTGATGGTCACCGTCAACCTGATCGTCGACCTGGCCTACCAGTGGGTCAACCCGAAGGTGCGTGCCTCGTGACGGACACCGCGGTCCGGCCGGACCCGATCGCCGCCGCGCAGGCGCCCGCCCGTTCCCCGCTGCGGGAGATCGCGCACGCGTTCCTGAGCAGCCCCGCCAGCGTGGCCGCCGGGCTGTTCCTGCTCCTCATGCTGTTCGTCGCGGTGGGGGCGGAGTTCATCGTTCCGTACGACCCCGTCGTGCAGAACCTGGGCAACCGGTTCGCCGGGCCGAGCCTGGCCCACCTGCTCGGCACCGACGAGTTCGGCCGCGACGTGCTCAGCCGCATGATGACCGCCTCGCGGATCGCCCTGCTCGCCCCGCTCATCGCGATCACGACCGCCGCCGTCCTGAGCGTGCCGATCGCGCTGCTGGCCGGCCTGCGCCGCGGCCTGGTCGACGCGGCGGCGGGCCGCCTCGCCGACGCGCTGATGAGCCTGCCCGCGCTGGCGCTGTCCATGGCCATCATCGCCATGCTCGGCCCCGGACTGGTCAACTCGATGATCGCGGTCGGCATCGCCTTCGCGCCGAGCCTGTTCCGCGTCGTGCGCGGCGCCGCGCTCGCCGTCTCCCGCGAGACCTTCATGGAGTCGGCGGAGTCGATCGGCTGCTCCACCAGCCGCATGCTGTGGGTGCACCTGCTGCCCAACGTCGCGGCGCCGCTGCTGGTCCAGGCCACGATCCTGATGGGGGTCGCCCTGCTCGCCGAGGCGAGCCTGAGCTTCATCGGCCTGGGCGTCCAGCCTCCCGACACGAGCTGGGGATCGATGCTCTCCGCCGCCTACCAGAACCAGTTCAGGGACCCCTTCGGCGGGGTCGCCCCCGGCGTGGCGCTGGCCCTGACCGTGCTCGCCTTCAACGTGCTGGGCGACACCCTGCGCGATGTGATCACCACCGGGAGGCACTCGTGACGAACGGGAGCGGCGCGGGCCCGGTCCTGTCGGTGCGCGGGCTCGTCATCGACTTCACCGGCCGCCCCGGCCAGCGGGCCCTCGTGCAGGATGTGGGCTTCGACGTCAGCCGCGGCCAGTCGGTCGCGCTGATCGGGGAGTCCGGCTGCGGCAAGACGCTCACCTCGCTGGCCGTCCTCGGCCTGCTGCCCCCGCGCATGCGGGTCTCCGCCGGGTCGATCATGCTCGGCGGGGTGGACGTGCTGAGCGCCGGCGAGCGCACGCTGCGCGACCTCAGGGGCCGAACCATCGGCGCCATCTTCCAGGAGCCGATGAGCAGCCTGAACCCGACGATGACGGTGGGCGACCAGATCGGCGAGTCGCGCAGGATGCACCTCGGCGAGTCGCGTCGTACGGCGCGGGCCAGGGCGGTGGAACTGCTGGACCGGGTGGGCATCCCGAACGCCGCGACGCGCGCCCGGGCATACCCGCACGAGATGAGCGGCGGCATGCAGCAGCGCGTGATGATCGCCGCCGCGATCGCGTGCGAACCGGCCATCGTGCTGGCCGACGAGCCGACCACCGCGCTCGACGCCACCGTGCAGGCCAACATCCTCAAGCTGCTTGAGGACCTGCGGCGCGACCTCGGCCTGGGCGTCCTGCTGGTCACCCACGACCTCGGCGTCGTCGCCGACTTCTGCGCGGACGTCGTGGTGATGTACGCCGGGCACGTCGTCGAACGCGCCTCGGCCAAGAAGCTGTTCCACGCCCCCCGGCACCCGTACACCGAGGCCCTCCTCAGGGCGGTGCCGCAGGCCGGCCACGCGCGGACGACGCTGAACGTCATCCCCGGCCGCGTCCCGGCCGGCGGCGCGCTGCCGACCGGCTGCCGGTTCCGGCCGCGATGCTCCTACGCCGAGCCGTGCTGCGCCGAACCGCAGCTCGGCGCCGTCAGCGATGACGCCCATTTCACGTTCTGCGACCGGGTCGCGGCCGGCGAGCTGGTGTTGGGGAGCCGCTCATGAGCGTGCCGAAGGCCGATGCGACGCCCGCGCCGGTCGTCCGGGCCAGCGCCCTGGTCAAGACGTTCCCGGTCCGGCGGAACCTGGTGGGGCGCACGGTCGAGCGGCTGCACGCCGTCGACGGCGTGGACCTCACCGCCTACCCCGGCCAGACGCTGGGCATCGTCGGCGAGTCCGGTTCGGGCAAGAGCACGGTCGGCAGGCTCGTCGCCCGGCTGCTCACCCCCGACTCCGGCACGGTCGAGATCGGCGGGCGCGAGCTGACCGATATCCGCGGCAGGCGGCTGCGGCAGGCCCGCGCAGACATGCAGATGATCTTCCAGAACCCGTACTCGGCGCTCGACCCCACCAAGACGATCGGGCACGCGGTCGCCGAGCCGCTCCTGGCGCACGGGCGGTGCCTGCGCCGCGAGATGTACGGCAGGGCGGCGGACCTGCTCGAACGGGTGGCCCTGGACCCCGCCCTCGGCACCCGCTACCCGAGCCAGCTCTCCGGCGGCCAGCGGCAGCGGGTCTGCATCGCCAGGGCGCTGGCGCTGGAGCCCAAGCTCCTGATCGCGGACGAGCCGACCTCGGCGCTCGACCTGTCGACCCGCTCGGAGATCCTCAACCTGCTGCTGCGGCTCCAGGAAGACGCCGGCCAGGCGATGATCCTCATCTCGCACGACGTCACGACGATCAAGCACCTGTCGCACCGCGTGGCCGTGATGTATCTCGGCCGCGTGGTCGAAGAGGGAACGGTCGGCGACCTGATCAGCGAGCCACGGCACCCCTACACCCAGGCCCTGCTGTCCGCGGTGCCGGAGCCGGACCCGATGACCCCGCGCCGCGGCACCCGCATCGTGCTGACGGGTGATCCGCCGAGCCCGATCGACCTGCCATCCGGCTGCCGCTTCCGCACCCGCTGCCCGATCGCGACAGAGGAGTGCGCGATCACCGATCCGCCGCTGGTCCCGATCGGCGAGCAGCACGTCGTGGCCTGCATCCGCGCCTAATCCAGGACGCCATAGGCGGACGCCCGGAACAGGAAGGAGGCCCAGGACCGGTAGGGCCGCCACGCCTCGGCCAGCTTCCGGTACGCGGCCGGTGGCGCGTCCTCCGGCAGGCCGTACGCCTCGCGCAGGATCGCGAACAGGCGCGGCTCGTCGCCGGGGAACGCATCCGGCGCGCCCGCGCCGCGGATCAGGATCAGCCCCGCGGAGAATGGCCCCACGCCGGCCAGCGCCCGCAGTTCGGCCAGGGCCTCCTCCGGACCCACCGAGCGCAGGTGCTCGGCGGTGAGCACCCCGTCCAGCGCCGCCCGCGCCAGCCCGCGCAGCCACTCCTCCTTCTGCGCGGGCAGGCCGAGGCCACCGGCCTCCAGCAGCGTCACCGGCGGCGGGAAGGCCGCGCACTCCCGCCCGTCCACGGTGACCCTCGCGCCGTACCGCTCCGAATTCGAACGGACCCTTGGCGGTGATCGTAAATCCGTGCGTGGTCATGCGCGTATGGTAGGGGCCCGCACAGAGCGTCGATGACGTGCGATTGCTGGAGCTCTTCGTCGCCCTGGTCGACCTGGTGCTGACTGCCAGTCACCCTGCCGGTTCGCCTGGCCGTGGAGTGGCACCGCCCGAGATCTCAGGAAGAAGGGCTCGAATAGACACGCTGACACACTTTCCATCCATCTGGCACTGGGTTTCACGCTGACCGTGCAGGCCCCAGCGTGAACCGGAGCGCGCCGCCCGATCCCGTGCAGCTCGCGGGTGGGTCGCTCAGGGGGGAGACGCGGTGATCTGTACGCGTTGGCTGTCGTTGTCGGAGAGGAAGGACGCCAGTGCCTGGCCCTGCTCGGCTACGGTGGTGCGGTCGGTTTGAGAGAAGCGGCGCAGCGGGGTGACGATCACGGTGTCGGCGTTGACGGTCCAGGTCGCGGCGACCCGGCCGTCGACCAGGACGACGCGAGCGCCGGCGACCGAGAGGCCGCGGTGGGCGGTGTCGATGATGCGGCTGCGGTCGTGGTAGCCGAGGAGCGCGTTGTCGAACGCCGGTAGGAACCGTACCGGGGCGGGTGTGTCGGGGTCGGGGCGTGGCGCGTCGGGGAGGTCCAGCAGTTCCCGGCCTCGCTCGTCGCGGAAGGTGACCAGCTCCTCGCGTATCGCGGCCACCGCGGCCGGCAGTCCGGCGAGGCCGCACCAGGCGCGCAGGTCGGCCGTGGCGGCGGGGCCGTACGCGGCCAGATAGCGCCGGACCAGCGCTTCGCCGACCGGATCGGAGCCCTCCGGGGCCGGTGGGTCGATCTCGCGGCCCAGCCAGGAGGAGAGCGGGACGTTGCGCACTCCCGCCCTCGTACGCCACAGCCCGCGTGGCGGCAGCTGCACCATCGGGACGAGGGCGGCGATCAGCATTTCGCCCAGCGCCCGCGGTCCCGGCGCCGGCCAGCGTTCGGCCAGCGCCCGCGCGAGCTCGGTCATCGAGCGGGGCTCGGCGTCGGCCATCACCGCCCGGCCTGCCGTCGCGAGCGCGTCGAGGTCCACCCCCGCGCGCTCGCGACGCTAGGTCCCGAGCACCCGGTGGCGCAGCAAGAGGTCGTGGCGGGCCCGCCAGGCCAGGGCGTCCTCGGCGGTGAGCAGGTGGACGGTGCGGCGCATGAGGTGGGTCCGCACCACGCTCCGCCCGATCAGCAGGTCCGAGAGCACCGCCGGGTCGAACGCCCGCAGCCGCGACCAGAGCCCGACGAACGGTTCCTGCGGTTCCTGCGCTTGCAGGCCGCACAGGTGCGCGACGGCGTCGAGGACCGGCACGTCGGCGTGATCGAGCAGCAACTGCCGGGCGAGCGTCGCGCGGTTGAGCGCCCGGGTGTCGAGAACGGTCATCGCTCAGGTTGATTTCTGCCCGTCGAGCGTCTCGCGCAGGATGTCGGCGTGCCCGGCGTGCTGGGCGGTCTCGGCGATGACGTGCATCAGCACCCGGCGCACGCTGCGCACCGCTCCCGGCTCGTGCCAGGGCGCCGCCGGCATCGGGTGCGTCACCGACAGGTCGGGTACGGCGGCGACGATCTCCTCGCTGCGGGCGGCGACCCGCTCGTAACGCGCGAGGATCCCGGCCAGCGTCTCGCCGGGCAGCATCTGGAAGTCGTTCTGGTGATCGATCGCCCATTGCGGGACCTCGCGTGCGGTACCGGCCGCGAGGTCGGCCCAGGTGACACCGTCGGGCAGGTCGTACCGCATCGCCGCCGGGCCCTCGACCACGAAGCGCAGCCACCCTTCCTCGATGGACGCGACGTGCTTGATCAGCCCGCCCAGGCACAGCGCGCTGACCGTCGGGCGCTCGCCGAGCTGCTCGTCGCCGAGCTCGCGGACGGTGTTGGTCAGGGCGGATCGCGCGGTCGCGAGCGCGGCGAGCAGGTCGCCCCGCTCGGCGTCGAGGGTTGAGGTGGCGGTCACGGCGGTCGGGCCTTCCGGGTTGTTGTCGTTGACTGGCACGCGACAACAATCACAGGAGTAGCGGACAGGGAGTGGCCGCTTCTCAGGGCAATATGGGGGTCATGCCGAAGACTTCAGCGCGACTGCTGGCGTTGCTCTCGCTGCTTCAGGCACGCCGGGACTGGCCGGGGGCGCTGCTGGCCGAGCGGCTGGAGGTCAGCCCGCGCACCGTACGCCGTGATGTCGACCGCCTGCGCGAGCTCGGCTATCCCATCGTGGCCTTCAAGGGGCCCGACGGCGGGTACCGGCTCGACGCCGGCACGGAGCTGCCCCCGTTGCTGTTCGACGACGAGCAGGCCGTCGCGCTGGCCATCGCGCTCCAGATCGCCACCACCGCCGGCGCCGGCATCGGGGAAGCCGCGGCACGCGCGCTGAACACCGTCCGGCAGGTCATGCCCGCACGGCTGCGCCACCGGATCGACACCCTCCAGGTCACCGCCGTCGAGCGGCCCGCGACGGACCCACCGGTCGACAGCGGCGTGCTCATGGCACTCAGCGCCGCCGTCCACGCCCGCGAGGTGCTCCGCTTCGACTACGACAACGGCGAGCCGACCCCACCGCGCCGGGTGCAGCCCCATCACCTCGTCACCTGGGGCGGGCGCTGGTACCTCGTCGCCTGGGACCTCGACCGCGAGGACTGGCGCACCTTCCGCGCCGATCGGATCACCCCGCGCACCCCCACCGGCCCCCGCTTCACCCCGCGCGAGCTGCCCGGAGGCGCGGTGGCCACCTTCGTGGCCAGCAGGTTCCGAGGCTCCGACGGCACCGGCACCTGGCCCTGCCGCGGCGAGGTGATCCTCGACCTACCCGCCGCCGCCGTATCCCGCTACATCCGCGACGGAGTCGTCGAGGAACTCGCCCCGAACCGCTGCCGGCTCGTCCTGGGCTCCTGGTCCTGGCCCGGCCTGGCCGCCACCATCGGCAGGTTCGACGCCGACATCGAGGTCGTCGGCCCGGCCGAGCTCAAGAACGCCTTCGCACACCTGGCCCGCCGCTACGCCAACGCCGCAACCGCCACACCACCCCCGATCCAAAGCCGGCCGGGCCAGTTCGACAAGGCAGCGCAGTGAACTGTGAGGTTGGCGAGTCGCCTCACATTCCGAGGCGTTGTGTCGTCGGACTAGTGAGACACCATCCAGCACGGCGTCGTGGTCGGCGACAAGGTGTCGATCAGCCTCGAGATCCAGGCCGTCCTCCAGAAGTGAGCCGACCCGGACGGGCTGCCGCACACCGGCAGCCAAACCCCCCGCTGTGAGCCCGAATGTTCATATCGACCCCAGAGGAGAAATCTCATGTCAACAACCGCGGCAACGAGCAACAAAGCGACGTTCAGGCGCTTCCATGACGCCCTCAACAGCGGGGATGCGGAGGTCATCTCGAAGACGATCGACGTCGTCGTCGAGCCGGACGTGCTGTTCCACGCGCCGGTGCCGATGGATGCGACGGGCGCGCAGGCACTCAAGCACGTGTGGGCGGTGCTCCTTCGCGCGTTCCCCGACATTCACGTTGCAGTTGAGGATGTGATCGCGGAGGGGGACAAGGTCGTCTTCAGGAACACGGTTACCGGCACCCACCAGGGCGAGTACAGGGGCCTGCCACCAACCGGCAAATCCGTCACATACCACGAGATCTTCATCTTCCGCTTCGCAGGCGGCCGAATCGCTGAGATCTGGGGGGTCGTCGACGTCTTCTCACAGCTGCGGCAACTCGGCGCCATTCCGGCCTAGGGAGCGCCGATCCAGCTCAGTCCTGTGGCTTGCGCCAGGTGATGGTGTAACGCAGCAGGAGGTGACGGCGGTACTGGGAGCCGGGCAGGATCTCGGCGGCCAGCGCTCGCATCTGCGGGTACGTCACCGGCGGCGGCCACACGATGGGGGAGGGATGCTCCCAGTGGCCCTTTATGGCGCGATGGGAGATACCGGCGACGACGCCGGCCAGGTCGCGTGGCAGGTCTTTGGGCATGGTGCTGCGGGCCAAGCCGACGTGTGTTCATCCTGCCGGACTCGGGGCTTGACACGTCGGCGACCTCACGTACCAGTCGGATGAGTCGTATTCTTCGTGACCCCGTTTTTCTCCCCTCGTCAGATCTGGTGGCAATTAGTTTCGGCTAGGGGTGGAGAAATTAGGGGTGTGCGCCACGGTACGGGTGTCGCACGCTGGTGCCCGGGCAGGTTCACTTTCGCGTCACTCGTGCTCGATCTCTATCCATGCTGGCTGAATAGATTCTGAGGTGCGCTGGAACAAGCCTCGTGAATGCGAGGTGAACGATGGATCTGAACTTGTCGACACCCCTATCGATGCCGATCCCATGCAATTGGAAATACCAGGCGCCGAGCGCCTGACGACAAGGAGACCGATCGTGTTCCGACGAATCCTTCTCATCCCAGCCCTGTTAGTCAGCATGCTGACGCTGGCGAATCCCGTACAGGCTCAGACGACTCCGCCGTCGCTGCGCATCCTGCTCACCAACGACGACGGCTACGCCTCGACCTACACCCAGGCGCTGCGCACCGCGCTGATCGCCGCCGGCCACCAGGTCACGATCGTCGCCCCGGCGGCCGACGCGAGCGCCGTCGGCACGTCGATCAACATCAGGTTCGGCACCACCCTGACGGCGTCCCAGGTGTCGCCCGGCGTCTGGTCGGTCGCGGGCAGCCCGGCCGACGCGGTCGCGTTCGGCGTCAACACGGTCTTCGCCGGCAACCCGCCGGATCTGGTCGTCTCCGGCCCGAACCCGGGCGAGAACGTCGCCTCGCTCGCCAACCACTCGGGCACGGTCGGCGCCGCCGTCACCGCCCTCGCCGCCGGCCTGCCGTCCATCGCGCTGAGCGTCGCCAGGGACGGCTCGGCCTTCCCGACCATGACGCAGGCCACCGCGTTCGCCGTCAAACTGGTCAACCGTCTCGCCGTGACCCAGCAGAACGGCCGCCTGCTGCCGCCGCACACCGGGCTGAACGTGAACTACCCGATCGTCACGACCGGCCAGGTGAAGACCGCCTCGCTGGGCCTGTCACTGCCAATCAGTACGGCCTACGCCCCGGCCACGGACGTCTGCCCGACGTGCTTCCGCATCCTCCCGGTCTTCGCCACGACCCCCGACCCGGACAACAACTCCGACCGGACCCTGCTGACCGCCGGAAATGTCACGATCACCGCGATAGACGGGAGCTGGGAGGCCGGCCCGGTGGCCACCTCCCTGGTCCGCGCCCGCGTGCACAGCCTCACCCCGTAATTCGCGAGGCGACCCCGTCGCGCGCCTCCAACCGGAGGCGCGCTTGACGGTCGGGGAGCCTGAACTACTGCGATTTCAGTAGAGGAATTGCCAGCAGGCGCATGACGACGGGAACGTTCATGGGCAGCGAGTCTGACGGGGTCCTCGATTCCGATACGGAGGCCTCGTCCCGTGGCTGCGTTTCTCTACCGGCTTGGCCGTCTGGCCTTTCGACGGCGCTGGTATTTCGTTCTGGTGTGGGTGGCCGTTCTGGGCGGCGTCGGCTTCGCGTCGACCACCGCGTCCGAGCTCCCTGACGACACCGGGTCCATGCCCGGCATCGAGGCGCAGCACGCGCTAGGCCTTATGCGGCAGCGGTTCCCTGGCGACGCCGAGACGGCGACCGCCCGGGTCGTGTTCGTCGTCCCGGCAGGAGAGCAGGTCACCGACGCCGGCAACCGCGCGATCATCGACCGGCTCGTCGGCGAGGTGTCGCGGGGACGCCAGGTCGCCGGCGTTGTGAGCCCGTTCCAGGCGCGGGCGGTGAACGAGGACGGGTCCACGGCGTATGCGACCGTCATGTATACATCCGGCGATCTCACCGACGAGACCAAGGATCATCTTCGGGAGGCCGTCGACCAGGCACGGGCGGCGGGGCTGACGGTGGACGTGGGTGGGCCGGTGCTGGCCGACGAGCCTGAGGTCGGTGGGCTGAGCGAGCTGGTCGGCGTCGCGCTCGCCGCGCTGGTGCTGCTGATCACGTTCGGTTCGCTGGTGGCCGCGGGCCTGCCACTGGTGACGGCCGTGCTCGGCGTCGGCGTCAGCATGCTCACGATCTTCGCCGTGGGCGGCGTCTTCGGGCTGTCCGCGACCAGCAGCACCCTGGCCTCCATGCTGGGACTCGCGGTCGGCATCGACTACGCCCTGTTCGTGGTCTCCCGCTACCGCGAGGAACGAGCCAAGGGACACCCGCCCCAGGAGGCGGCCGGCCTGGCCGCGGGCACCGCCGGTTCTGCGGTGGTCTTCGCCGGGCTCACCGTCGTCGTCGCGCTGGCCGGGCTCGCGCCCACCCCGACGGCGGGTTCACCGTCACCTCCGAACTGCCGATCCTGCTCTGACGACGAAGACGGACCCATGACCATCCGCATCCTGCTCGCCGACGACCAAGCGCTGCTGCGCACGACCTTCCGGATGCTCATCGAGGCCAACCTCGACCTGGAAGTGGTCGGCGAAGCCGCCGACGGCGAAGAAGCGGTCGCGCTGACCCGCGCCCACCACCCCGACATCGTCCTCATGGACATCCGCATGCCCGGCGTCAACGGCCTCGCCGCCACCGCCGCCATCTGCGCCGACCCGAGCCTGTCGACCACCCGCGTCCTCATCCTCACGACCTTCGAAACCGACGAGTACGTCGCCCAGGCCCTGCGCGCCGGCGCCGGCGGATTCCTCGGCAAGGACGTCTCCGCCGACGCGCTGCTCGACGGCATCCGCACGGTCGCCGCCGGCGACGCGCTCCTGTCACCCACCGCCACCAGAGCCCTGATCACCCGATTCCTCACCACCCTTGAACCGGACGCGCCCCCTGCCGAGCGACTGACCGCCCTCACCACCCGGGAACGCGAAGTCATGGCCTTGGCCGCCGATGGCAGGTCCAACTCGGAGATCGCCCACCACCTGGTCGTCAGCCCGCTGACCGTCCGCACCCACATCCAGCGCGCCATGACCAAACTGCGCGCCCGTGACCGTACCCAACTGGTCGTCATCGCCTACCAAACTGGTCTGGTACGCCCGCAGCCCTCCCGCTGACGAACAAGAATCCTCGGGGGCTGTCGAATTGGCGGTGTCCTGTACGACGTCATGGGTGTACGGCAACCCCGCCGCGCGAGGAAACAACTGGAGTCGGACCATGAAGTACATGTTGCTGATCAACGCTGGTGCGGTCGACGGGAACGGCGCGGCCGCCGAGTGCAGCGTCGAGGACTGGATGAGCTACGACAAGGAGCTGAAGGAAGCCGGGATCTACGTCTCCGGGGAGTCGCTGGCGGACCTGGTCACCGCCACGACGGTGCGGGTCGGCCAGGACGGCGGGCGGACCGTCACCGACGGGCCGTTCGCCGAGACCCGCGAGGTTCTCGGCGGCTTCTACGTCATCGACGTGCCGGACCTGGATGTCGCGCTCGACTGGGCCGCCCGCAACCCCGGCGCGCGCGGCAGCGGGTCGGTCGTGGTGCGTCCGATCGCCGACTTCGGGGCCTGACGGTGCGGGACGAGGGAGCCGGCATGTCCGTCCAGTCGTCAGTGGAGTCGGTGTTCCGTGAGGAGCGCGGCCGGCTGCTCGCCTCCCTCGTCCGCCGTTTCGGCGATCTCGACCTGGCCGAGGAGGTCGCTTCCGAGGCCATCGAGGCGGCCCTGGTGCAATGGCCGGTCGAGGGCGTTCCGGCCAGGCCGGGCGCCTGGCTGCTGACCACGGCCCGGCGCCGGGCCGTGGACCGCCTGCGGCGGGACCAGGCCTACGCCGCCCGCCTCGCCATCCTGCAGGTGGAGGCGGACCGGGCCGCCCCCGCTCCGCCCGCGGACGCCGACGGCGATCTCCCCGACGAGCGGTTGCAGATGTTCTTCACCTGCGCCCACCCCGCGCTCGCGGCCGAGGACCGCGGGGCGCTGACCCTGCGCTGCCTGGCCGGTCTGGCGACGCCCGAGGTGGCGCGGGCCTTCCTCGTGCCGACCGCGACGATGGCCCAGCGGATCGTCCGGGCGAAGAAGAAGATCCGCGAGGCGCGCATCCCCTTCCGGGTGCCCGGCGCCGACGAGTTGCCGGAGCGCCTGCCCGGGGTGCTTCAGGTCATCTATTCGATCTTCACGGAGGGTTACGCGGCCAGCTCGGGCCCGCGGTTGCAGCGGCTCGACCTCGCGGAGGAGGCCATCCGGCTGGCGCGGATACTGCGCCGGTTGCTGCCCGCCGAACGGGAGATCGCCGGTCTGCTCGGGCTGATGCTGCTGATCCACGCGCGACGCGACGCCCGGACCGGCCCGGACGGCGAGATCATGCTGCTGGACAAGCAGGACCGCGGCCGGTGGGACCGTACGATGATCGAGGAGGGCCGCGCCCTGGTGATCACCGCGCTGACCGGCGGTCCGGTCGGCCCGTACGGGGTGCAGGCCGCCATCGCCGCCCTGCACGACGAGGCCGCCGACCTGGCGACCACCGACTGGCCGCAGGTCGTGGCGCTCTATGACGTACTGCTCGCGCTCACACCGTCCCCCGTCGTCGCGCTGAACCGTGCCGTGGCGATAGCAATGCGTGACGGCCCCGAAGTCGGCCTGGCGCTGCTCGACGAACTGGCCGACGAGCCGCAACTGCGCGGTCACCACCCCTACCCGGCCGCCCGCGGGGACCTGCTGCAGCGCCTCGGCCGCTTGCCCGAGGCCGCGGTGGCCTACCGGGAAGCGCTCGAACTGGCGGGCACCGAACCCGAACGAGCCCACCTGCGGCGCAGGCTGAACGAGACCATGACAGCGGAACACCACTGATAGGTCGCTACCGTTACCCCTGGCAGTTCCGGGGGCCGACGCTCTGCCCTGCACCGACGACGGTGACCTGGGCAGGGCTTCCCGGCGCCGTGGCGGCGGCCGTGCACGCGATCTGCTCGACGGCCAGTGTGGACAGTTCGCCGGCCGGAGTGGACAGGTTCACCACCAAGTCGCCGGTCGGCTTGGCGGTCACCGAGAACGGGCCGGCGTCGGTCGGGACGTCGGTGGTGAGTCCGTGCGCCTGTTCCCTCGCGGTGGGTCCGGCGGCCAGCAGCGCGAGCGTGTCCGCTGGGGACAGTGGAGGACCACCGGGCCGCGTCACCGCGTTGAGCCGGCCGTTCTTCACCAGGTAGAGGGTGATCGTCGTGGTTGGTGCGACGCCTCCGGCCGGCGGGTCGCCGCCGACGATGACGCCGCTGGGTCGCACGCCGCAGCCGGCCACGGCGACGAGCGATATGAGGCCTGCGGCGAGCACGCGGCGGGCAAGCCCGGTCCTCACTCGGGGCCTCCGTCCGGATCGTGTGCCCGGCGTGGCAGGCGCAGCGTGAACACGGCGCCGCCGTCCGGGGCGTTGGTGACGGTGAGGTCGCCTCGGTGCAGGCGCGCGTTCTCCCGCGCGATGGCGAGGCCGAGGCCGCTGCCCTCGGACCTGGCCCTGGCCGCGTTGGCCTTGTAGAACCGATCGAACACGTGCGGCAGCACCGCTTCGTCCAGCCCCGGTCCGTGGTCGCGGACCTCGAGAGCGATCCAGTGCGGGTCGGCGGAAAGCCGTACCGACACCGGTGGCTCGCCGTGCCGCAGGGCGTTGCCGACCAGGTTCGCGAGGATGACGTCCACTCGGCGCGGGTCCAGCCGTGCCGTCACCGCGGGTGGCAGCTCGGTGTGCACCGACTCGGACCAGCCCCGGGCCCGCAGGGTCGCGCGCACCAACTCGGCCACGTCTATCTCGTTCAGCGTGAGGGCCGCGACGCCGGAGTCGAACCTGCTGATCTCGATGAGGTCGTTCACCAGCCCGGTGAGGTTGAGCGTCTCCTGGCTGACCAGCCTGGCGGCCTTGCCGGCGGGCTCGGGCAGCCGGGCCGCCTCCTCGTCGAGGACGTCGGCGACCGCGGTGAGCGCGGCCAGCGGGGTGCGCAGCTCGTGGGACACGTCGGCCACGAACCGGCGGGCGTCGGCCTCCATCTCGCGGAGCTGCTTGACGTGCCGTTCCAGCTCCGCGGCGGTGTTGTTGAACGTGCGTGCCACGTCGGCCAGCTCGTCGGAGCCGCTGACCGCGATCCTGGTCCGCATCTCGCCCTCGCCCAGCAGGCGTGCCGCCCGGCCGAGCTCGCGCACCGGGCGCAGCACGCCACGGGCGGCCAGCAACGCGAGGACGACCGCGAACGCCAGGGCCGCCCCGCCGGTGCGCCAGGCGGATGTGGCGAGCTCGTCGATGCTGAGCTGTTCGGGAAGCAGGTTGCGCGCGGTGTAGACCTCGATGCCGGACACCCGCGTCGTCCGACCCCGTTCGGCGATCAGCAACGGCGTGCCGACGATCAGCCAAGGCGAGTCCTGCACCACCACCCGCTGCCACGCGGTACGGCCGCTGGCCACCACCCGCCGCAACTCAGGTGAAATCACCCCGAGATCCCAGAGCAGCGCTCTCCCGCCCGGCCTCAAGTCCCCCGGCGGCGAAGGGACCGGCGAGTGCGTCTCGCCGTAGAAGGCGACCGCGAAGTTGCTGTTCTGGTCGGTCACGGCGGCGGCGATCTCGCCGAGCTCGGTCGGGCCCGGCGCCGCACTCCGCAACGGGTAGAGCGCCTCCAGGCGGCTTGTCACCGCCTGCACCGTGGCATCCTGGGTCCTCTGCAGGATGGCGTTGCGGGCCTGGACGTAGATCCCGCCGGCCACCGCCGCCGCGGTGACCACACACAGCAGGGCGAACGCGAACAACAGCCGGGCACGCAGCCCCAGTCTCGGCCGAGGTGTCACCGGCGGCTCACACCGGCCCGAACCGGTACCCGAACCCCCGCACCGTCTGCACGTAGACGGGCGCCGCCGAGTCGTCCTCGATCTTCGCGCGCAACCGCTGCACGCACGCGTCCACGAGACGCGAGTCGCCGAAATACCCGTGCTCCCACACCGATTCCAGCAGCTGCTGGCGGCTGTGCACCCGGCCCGGAGCGCCGGAGAGCTCGAGCAGCAGGCGCAACTCGGTCGGGGCGAGGCTGACCGGCACGCCGCGGTTGGCGACCACCAGCCCGGCCCGATCGATGGTCAGGTCCCCGTGCCGCTCCAGCTCCGCCTGGTCCCGGCCGGTCCGCCGGAGCACGGCGCGAATGCGTGCCTCGAGCACCCTGGGCTGCACCGGCTTGACCACGTAGTCGTCGGCGCCCGCCTCCAGCCCGGCCACCACGTCCATGTCGTCGCCGCGCGCGGTCAGCATGATGATCGGTACCTCCCCGGCGGCCCGGACGCGGCGGCAGACCTCGAACCCGTCCATGCCGGGCAACATCAGATCGAGTACGACGACGTCGGGAAGGTCCGTACGCAGCCGGTCCAGCCCCTGCTCGCCGGACTCCACCGCGCGCACCCGGTGCCCATGCCGGGTCAGGGCCAGCTCAAGGCCCTCCCGCACGGCCGGATCATCCTCGATCAACAACACTCGCGACACGCCGCTGAGTTTCACCGCACGCTCCGTAACTCCCCCGCCGGTCAACCCCATCCACTGTCGGCCGACCGTGTCCCCGCCTCGTCCGCGCCATGTCATGGTTGTGTCACGGTCTCGCCGACGGTGGCGCCGTCGACAAACGGTGACATACGGCTGACAACGCGCGCACATTCGGCGCCAATCGTAGTTCGTCATGAGCGAACCACGGACCATCCCACCTCGGCCCCGTGACCGGCTGTACGCCGCGGTCACGCTGGTGCTCGCCGTGCTCCTGCTGCCGGCGGCGTTCGTCCGCCATCCCGGCCGCGCCCGCGAACTGGCCTGCCGGTGGGCGTTGCGGATGCGATTCCCCGCCGAGGATCTCACCGGGCTCACCGACGGCGCCATGGCGGCGTTCAGCGCGGCGCGCACCGAGGCCCTCTGGCGTCACGGCCAGCTCATCGGCCTCACCTCGGGATACCGCGACCCCCTTGTCCAGCAACAGATGTTCGACGAGGAGGTGCGCCGCGCCGGCTCCCCGGCCTCGGCCCGAATGCTCGTGCTACCACCGGCGGAATCCTGCCACGTCAAGGGCATCGCGCTGGACGTGCGCCCGCACGAAGGCGCGCGCTGGCTCGAGGAACACGGCGCCCACTACGACCTCTACCGCATCTACGACAACGAGTGGTGGCACTTCGAGCACCGCCCAGACAGCGGCGGCACGCCACCACGACGACGCCCCCACCCCGGCGTGGGCTAGCCCAGGTATGCGATTTATCGACCGGGCGTTCGAAGAGGGGTTAGGGGTATGGCAGCGGAGAGTACCAACAAGTCCGGATTGCTGGGATGGCGCCTGCAAGCAGCGCGCGAGACGGCGTTTGTGGGGCGGGAGGAAGAGCTCGCGGTTTTCCACGCGGCGTTGTACGGCGGCGGCTTCTCCGTTCTATACGTGCACGGTCCCGGCGGCATCGGGAAGTCGGCCTTGTTGCGGCGGTTCGCTCACGAGGCCGCGGTGGCGGGGCGGCCGGTGTCCATGGTGGACGGGCGCATGCTGGAGCCGGCGGCGTCCGAGGCTGAGGCCGAGCTGGTGCTTCGCGATGCGGACGCGGTGCTGCTGGTCGACAATTTCGACCGAATTCAGGGCTTGGAGGGATGGCTGCGCGAGCGGTTCCTGCCGCGGGTGCCCATGGGGGCGCTGGTGGTGATCGCCGGGCGAAACCCGCCGGATATGCGGTGGCAGGCGGATCCGGGATGGGCGGGGGCGCTGGCGGTGCTGCCGCTGCGCGACCTGCGGGCCGGAGATGCGCAGGCCCTGATGGACTCCTCCGGGGTGCCGGCCGAGTTGCGCGAGCCGCTGCTGGCCTTCGCCGGTGGTCATCCGCTGGCGCTGCTCCTGGGGGCGGCCGTGGCGGCGAAGGACGGCGGGGCCGGCAGGCGGTGGACGCCGAATCACGACGTAGTGGCCACATTGCTGGATCAGCTGGTGGGCGAGCTGCCTTCGGCGGCGCATCGGCATGCTCTGGAGATCTGCGCGCATGCGTACATGACGGCGGAGGACCTGCTGCGGGCGGCCTTGCCGGAGGACGCCGGGACGTTGTTCCGGTGGCTGCGGCGGTTGCCGTTCGTGGAGTCGAGCAGTCTCGGGCTGTTTCCGCATGACGTGGTGCGGGAGCTGCTGGAGGCGGACCTACGCTGGCGGGATCCCGGGGGGTACGCGGTGATGCACGACCGCATCCATGCGCATCTGGCGGAGCGGGTGCGCACGGCGAGCGAGGGGGACCTGCTCGGCGCGGTGGCGGCACTGCTCTACCTGCATCGCGGCAACGGGGCCGATTTCCACGGCCGCCACCACGAGGGCGAGTTCCAGGAAGAGGTGGTGCGGGAGGAGGACGTCGGCACGTTGCTCCGGGTGGCGACGGCAGCGGAGGGTGCGGCGTCCGCGGGCCGCGCCGCCTTCTGGGCGGAACGTCAGCTGGAGGCATTCCGGCTGTATCGACGGACCGAAACCGGCGAGCCCGTGGCCTTCTCCGCGTGGTTGCGGTTGGCGGAACTCGATGAGGAGGAGCTGGCGGCCGATCCCATCGTGGCCATGGCGTGGGCGCACGCGCGTGCCACCACGCCGTTGCGCGCCGGTGAACATTTGGCGGTCAGCCGGCTGTGGGCGCTGCCGCCGTACCGCGGAAACTCGCCGGTGATGGATTTGATCCAGTGGCGAGTGATCGGCAATTGTCTGCGGGCCGAGCGGATGGCATGGTCATATATCGAGATACGGCATCCGGACCAAGCGGCGGTGGAGCATTTACGGCGGCATTACGGGATGCGTGACATCTCCGAGCAGCCACGGCTGGGGGAGGACCCGTACACCCTGTTCGTTCATGACTGGCGCGCGGTGCCGGCGCAGGCGTGGCTGGAGCGGATGAACCACCTGCTCGTCGCGGGGCCCGCCGCGACGGCGAAACTGGCGGTGCTGTCCCAGGCGGAGTTCGCCGAGGCGGTTCGCAAGGCGTTGCGCCAGCTGTCGCGGCTGGACGCGCTGGCCGCTTCCCCACTGACGCGCACCAGGCTGATCGCCGAGCGGGCCGGGCAGAACCCGGCCACGGCACTGGGTGACCTGCTACGCCAGGCGATCGACGACCTGCGTGCGGATCCGCGCTCGGTCAAGTTCCACCGGGCGCTGTCCGTCACGTTCCTCCGCAGCACGCCCACCCAGGAGCTGGCCGCGGAACGACTCGGCCTCCCTTTCACCACCTACCGCCGCCATCTGGCGGCCGGCATCGAACGTGTCTGCGCCGACCTGTGGCACCGGGAGCTGTACGGCACCAGCGCACCGGCGTACCCATCCACCTGAGCGTCAATCGGCAAGCGCGAAGCCGGCCGCCGCCTCCGCGTGCAGTCGAGCGCTCGGCAGCACCGGGATGGCGCTGTCCTTCGCACCGATCAGCAGCTCGATCTCCGTGCAGCCGAGGATGACGCCTTCCGCGCCGTCGTCTGCGAAATCATCGATGATCTGGGCGTACGCGTCCCTGGACGATTCCCGGAGCACCCCGCGCACCAGTTCGTCGAAGATCACGCGATGGACCAGTTCCCGCTGCTCACGCCGAGGGACGACCACGTCGAAGCCGTGGGCGGCCAGCCGATCCCGGTAGAAGGGCTGCTCCATGGTGAAGAGAGTGCCCAGCAGACCGACCTTGCGCATGCCCCTGGCGCGGACCTCGGCGCCCACGGCGTCGGCGATGTGCAGCACGGGCACGCTCACGGCCCGCTCCACGTCGTCGCTCACCCGGCTGAAGGTGTTGCTGCAGACGAGCAGGAGGTCGGCGCCGAGATCCTCCAGTTTCCCGCCCGCACCGGTCAGCAACGTGCTCACCTCGTCCCAGCGGTCGGCGAAGATGAGGTCCTCGACGGTCGTGTAGTCGACCGACCAGATGAGGCTGTTGGCGGAATGGCTGCCGCCGAGTCGCTCGCGTACCCGCTGGTTGATGATCTGGTAGTAGATCATCGTCGATTCCCAGCTCAACCCGCCGATGAGACCGATAGTGCGCATGGAACTCCGTTTCGCCAGCTCGTGCCGGCAGGCTAGGCGGAGCGCCTGCTCATTTAGCAGACCAGAAACTGTTCAGGCGCCGGCCAGCGCGCGGGCGCAGGCGCCGAGCCCGATCTCGCTGGAGGCCTTGACGAACACCAGGTCTCCCGGTTCGAGAAGCGCGGTGGCCAGCCTGAGGGCCCCGGCCACGTCCTCGACGGTATGGACGGCCACGCCCTGGCTCGAGGACTCCGCCGCCTCCGCCATCGCGAGCGGATCCCCTGCTCCGACCGCGATCAGCACGTCGAAGCGGAGGTCGGCGACGAGCCGGCCCAGCTCCGCGTGCCGGGCGCGGGAGGCGTCCGCCTGCTGCCCCATCGCGCCGAGCACGGCGACGGTACGACGGGTGCCGGCCAGGGCCCTCACCGCCCGCAGCCCGGCCCGCATGGATTCGGGGTTGGCGTTGTAGGCGTCGTCGACGACGGTGATGCCGTCAGGTCGTTCGACGATCTCCAGCCGGCCCGCGGAGCGCCGCCGTGCGGAGTGCAGCCCATCGGCGATCTCGGTGACGCCCAGGCCGAGCGCGGTGGCGACGGCGGCGGCGGCCAGGGCGTTGCTCACCTGGTGCTCGCCTATGAGGTCGAGCTCGACCGGGGCGCGGCCGGAGGGCGTCACCAGCTCGAACGCGGGTCGCGCGCGGTCGGCCATCCGCACGTCTTCGGCTCGCACCTGCGCTTCCGGCGACTGGCCGTACAACAGGATCTGGGCCCTGGTGCGGCCGGCCATGCCCCTGACGTACGGGTCGTCGGCGTTGAGCAGTGCGAACCCGTCCGCCGGAAGTGCCTCGACCAGCTCGCCTTTGGCCTCGGCCACGTCGGCCGGCCCGACGCCCATACGCTCCACATGTGCGGTGCCGACATTGAGCACCAGCCCGGCCTGGGGCGGTGCGAGCCCGGTCAGGTACGTCAGGTCGCCCTTCCGGCCCGCACCCATTTCCAGCACCAGGTAGCGGGTGGTGGCATCGGCACGCAGCACGGTGAGCGGCAGCCCGAGCTCGTTGTTGAACGACCTGTCGGTGGCGACCGTCGCGGCGTGCCGTTCGAGCACCTGGGCCAGCAGGTCCTTGGTCGTGGTCTTGCCCACCGAGCCGGTCAGGCCGATCACGGTCGGGCTGAGGTGTTCGAGCAGGTGCCTGGCCAGCAGGCCGATCGCGAGCTGGACGTCCTCGACCACGAGGGCGGGCCCGCCGACGGGCCGTGCGGCCAGCACGGCGACGGCGCCGCCCGCGATGGCCCCGGCCGCGTAGTCGTGACCGTCGACGCGGGCGCCGACCGTCGCGGCGAACAGGCCGCCAGGCACCACCTCGCGGGAGTCGACCGCCGAGGGCGCCGTCACCAGCGCCTGCGGGTCGCGCACGTCATGCAGGCGGGCGCCGACGACCTGCGCGATCTTGTTCAGCGTCATGGGGATCATGAGCCGCTCCTGGCGAACGCGAGGTCGATGAGGCGGCGCAGCAGGTCCGGGTACGGGACACCGCTCGCGCCCCAGGCCCTGGCGTAGACGGAACGGGAGGTGAAGCCGGGCATGGTGTTGATCTCCAGCACGTACAGGCGTCCCGTGTCCTCCTCATAGAGGAAGTCGACCCGGGACAGGCCATAACCACCGATCGCCCGGAAGGCGCGCAGGGCCAGCTCGCGAACGTCCTCGGCCACCCGTTCTGGCAGCACGGCGGGGATGATGGCGATCTCGGCCCGGCTGAGGTACTTGGCCTCGTAGTCCAGCCAGTCGCCGGGCACGATGAGCTCGCCGGGCACCGAGGCATCCGGAGTGTCATAGCCGCCGAGCACGCCGCAGATGACCTCGCGCGCGGTCACGCCCTGCTCGACGACGACCACCCGGTCGTAGGCCAGCGCCAGATCTACGCCCGCGCGCAGCTCCGCCATGGAGGTGACACGTGAGATGCCGATGGAGGAGCCCATGTTGGCCGGTTTGACGTACATCGGCCAGTCGAGCGACTTCACCAGACCCCAGTAGTCGGTGGTGGTGCGCCATTCGTGCTCGGTGAACCACACATGTGGGGTGACCGGAATGTCCTCCGCCAGGAACGTGCGCCGCATCGCGACCTTGTCCATGGCCACGGCGGAGGCCAGGACGCCGCAGCCCACGTACGGGATGCCCAGCGTCTCCAGGTGACCCTGGACGACGCCGTCCTCGCCGAACGGCCCGTGCAGCACAGGGAAGACCACGTCCGCCAGATCGCGTCGCAGCTCCACCGGCCACCTGCCCTGCCGGTCGATGATGACGGCGACGGGCTCGTACAGATCCCTCGGCAGAGCCTCGAGCACCGCCTGCGCCGACTGCAGCGACACCTCATGCTCGGCGGACGGCCCACCCGCCAGCACAGCCACCCGTACGCGTTCAGTCACGATCAATCAGCCTTCCTCGGCGGCACGGTGTTCCCCGCCGAGCGTCGGCTCTTCGCCTGACCAGTTCCCAGGCCATTCGCTGTCCAGTTCCGGACCAATGATCATGGGCCTCAAGGGGTTGGAGCGTCCTGGTTCGCGGCGAGCCTGCCGGGTTGTTCCGTCGGCGTGCGCGCGAGGGCGACGATCCGTTCCAGTGCCGCCGCGTGCCGCTGGAAGGCCTGCCGTCCCTCCTGGGTGAGCTGGACGTACGTGCGCCGCGTCCCCTTGTCCTGCTGCTTGCGTACCGAAACGTATCCGGCGTTGGCCAGCGCGGAGATGTGTTTGGACAGCGCCGAGTCGCTGGTCCCGATCGTGTCCCGCAGGAAGCCGAAGTCCACCCAGCCGGCCGGCGCCAGCAGTGCGACGATCGACAGCCGTGCCGGGACGTGCAGGAACTCGTCGAAGGAGGGGTCCATCAGTAGCGCCCGCTGTCCTGCCGCATGATCGCCTTGACGATCCGACGGGCCAGCGGCGTGGCCGCGACGAACGCCAGCGCCACCACGGCCGCGGCGACCGTACCCTGCGCGGGGAGATCGAGCGCCCAGGTGGCGGTCCGGGCGGCGGCGAAGACCAGCAGGATGCTGACCGCCCAGCCCACGTAGAACACCAGCTCCAGGCGGGTGGGCACCCAGAGAGACCGGGGGCGGACGGAGGAACGGCACTGGCGCACCTGTTGCAGGATCGTCACTCCCACGTACAGGCCGAATCCGAGCAGGCAAGCCACGTCGTTCCAGGGGCGCGGCAGGTCGGTGGAGGCGAACCCGATGAAGAGCCCCAGCGCCATGAGGAGCGCGTAGGGGAGGGAGAAGTTGTGACCGACGAGTTCGTCGCGGGTCCTGTCCTGGAGGCGGCGGATGTCGTCGAGCGTGGATTGGGCATCGTTGGGGCTCATGTGGCCATCCTTGATCGTCCATCTACTTTCCTATAAGGAAAGTAGCATCAACTTTCCCCACAGGAAAGTGGCAGGCCCAGGGTGAGCAGCACTGTCGTCTGCGCCGCGAGCAGCGCCAGACCGGTCACCGGCTGCGGTGGCCGGTAGCCCACCGTGACCCGGACGACGATGATCTGGGCCCGCCCCGGCCGCGAAGCCGCTACCGAAGATCACAAGGCCCAGCCACTTGCCCAGCAGCACCGCCGAGCGGCGGATCGGCCGCGCCAGGACCGCCAGCGCGATCCCCGACTCGATCTCGCCGGCCAGCGTGGGGCCGGCGAGGAAACGTCCTATCGTTAGAAATGGCGCGGTGTCGCCGCCCAGCCACCCAACAGGCCGACGACAGGAACCACGCCATGACCACCCCGCACGCCTTCCCCCTGGAGCCCACCCCGATCCATGTGCCCGACAAGGTCCTCGATGACCTGCGCGCCCGTCTCACATTGACCCGACCGCCGCTGGACGAGGGGAACGGGGACTGGTCCTACGGCGTCCCGGACAGCTATCTCCGTGAGCTGGTCGCCTACTGGCGGGACGCCTACGACTGGCGCAAGGCCGAGGCCGCCATCAATGCCTACGAGCACTACCAGGTGAGCGTCGCCGGTGTCCCGGTGCACTTCATGCGCAAGCTTGGCCGCGGCCCTCGCCCGATCCCGTTGATCCTCACCCACGGCTGGCCGTGGACGTTCTGGCACTGGTCGAAGGTGATCGACCCGCTCGCCGACCCGGCCGCGTCCGGCGGTGACCCCGCCGACGCGTTCGACGTCATCGTGCCGTCCCTGCCCGGCTTCGGTTTCCCCGGGCCGCTCACCGGCTTTTCTGACGTCAACTTCTGGAAGGTCTCCGACCTCTGGCACACCCTGATGACCGAGACCCTGGGATACGAGAAGTACGCCGCCGGGGGCTGCGACATCGGCGGGATCGTCTCCAGCCAACTCGGCCACAAGTACGCCGACGACCTGTACGGCATCCACATCGGCTCCGGGCTGCCGCTCGACTTCTTCACCGGCCACCGCGCCTGGGACTTCGCCCGGAATCGGCCCCTCACCGACGACCAGCCCGCCGACGTCCGCGCCCGCATCATCGAGCTGGACCACCGCTGGGCGTCCCACCTCGCCGTGCACATGCTCGACGGCGCCACCCTGGCCCACGGGCTGAGCGACTCACCCGCCGGACTGCTCGCCTGGCTGCTGGAGCGCTGGAACGCCTGGAGCGACAACGGCGGCGACGTCGAGTCCGTCTTCACCAAGGACGACCTGCTCACCCACGCCACGATCTACTGGGTGAACAACTCCATCGCCACGTCGATGCGTTACTACGCCAATGCCAACCGCTACCCCTGGACCCCCGCCCACGACCGCACCCCGATCGTGCGGGCCCCGGTCGGCCTCACCTTCGTCACGTACGAGAACCCGCCCGGCAGCCACACCGCCAGCGAGCGCGTCCGGGCATTCAAGACCGGCCCGCAAGCCGCTTGGTTCAACCACGTCAACGTCAACGCCCACGACCACGGCGGCCACTTCATCCCCTGGGAGAACCCCGACGCCTGGGTGCGCGACCTGCGCCGCACCTTTCACGGCCGCAGGCCCTGAACAACCCTGCGGGCTGTCTGGTGACAGGCTAGGCGCTCGGCGTAGGCTTGGGGGAGCGCGCGCAGGACGCCACCGGTCCGCGGGAAGGGCCAAGCCCACCTGATGCTCATCGAACGACCTGGCCCGACCTCTTTTCCGGCCTGATCATGCGGACACCAGGCCAGACGGAAATGAGGTTCTGGTGGCTATCCATCGCTTGCCCGACAACCCCAGCATCGAGCGGCTCCGCAAGCAGGCCAAAACACTCCTTCAGTATGTGAAGGCGGGAGTTCCCGAGGCGCTCGGGCTCGTCACCGAGTTCCATCCCCGGGCGCCGCAGACGCTCAAGCTGTCCGACGCGCAGCTCGTCACAGCCCGCATGTACGGCTTCGCGAGCTGGCCCAGGCTGCAAGAACACATCGGCACCGTCAAGCGGTACTCCCGCTCGCCGCACCAGGTCGCGCCGACCGAAGAGCTGCCGCAGGAGTTCTCGCGGCTTGCCTGCCTCACCTACGGCGCCGACTACCCGGGCCGGACCGGGGAGGCCGACCTGCTGCTGGCCCGGCATCCGCAGCTGTCCACCGCGAACGTCTTCACGATGGCGGCCACCGGCTCGGACGATGCGCTGGCCGACGCGCTGGCCGAGAATCCGGGGCTGGCCCGGGTGCAGGGCGGCCCCTTCGGATGGGAGCCGCTGCTGTACCTGACCTACGCACGGCTTACCGCTCCCGGCCGGTATGTGGCAGCGGCCCGGCTCCTCCTCGACCATGGCGCCGATCCGAACGCCGGATTCCTGTGGGACGGGCTGACCTCGCCGTTCACCGCCCTCACCGGCGCGTTCGGCGGCGGCGAGGGCGACCAGCCACCCCATCCGCAGGGCCTGGCGCTGGCCCGGCTGCTGCTGGCGGCCGGAGCGGACCCCAACGACAGCCAGACCCTGTACAACCTCGGGCTCGGCGGCTCCTTCTCCGACGACACCGCCCACCTTCAGCTGCTGCTGGAGTTCGGCCTGGGCCGTGGCCAGGGCGGGCCGTGGCACGCGCGGCTGGGTCCGACGCTGCAGTCCCCGCAGCAGCTGCTGCGCGAGGAACTGGCCACCGCCGCGCTGCGCGGCGGCCCGCGCCGAACCCGGCTGCTCCTCGCACACGGCGCGGAGGTCAACGGCCTGGGCGAGCACCCGGCGTACGGCGGGCGCACCCCCTACGAGCTCGCTCTGCTGAACGGGCACACCGAGGTCGCGGAGCTCCTCGCCGCGGCAGGCGCCTCGGCGGTGCTGGAGGAGATGGACGCGTTCACCGCCGCCTGCATGCGCGCCGACGCCGACGCCGTGGCCGGATTCGGCCCCGAACCGCTGACGCGAGCGCTCGCCCGATCCCCGGAACTGATCACCAGCGCGGCCGAGCAGCGCAAGCCCGCGGCGGCGCGCCTGCTCGCCGGCCTGGGCTTCGACGTGAACCACCTGCATCGATCCACCCCGCTGCACGCGGCCGCCTGGAACGACGACGTGGAGACGGCAAGGACGCTGATCGAACTCGGCGCCGACCCAACGATCAAGGACGCCGACCACGACTCGACCCCACTGGGCTGGGCCGAGTACGGCGGCAAGCACCACGTGGCGGCGTACCTGCGAAGTCTGGAGCGTCGCGGCGCTCCGTGACCGAACTCCGCGCCAGGTCGGCGCGGTCGGGCCGGGCGGCGCCCGCTGGTCCCTCGCCGAGGAGCCGGACGAGGCCGCCGCCCTGGCCACCCTGCGCCTCCTGACGGCCAAACGGTCCAGCACTCCGACTCGGGGAAGGGTCAGACTCTGGTCTCTTCCCCGAGCCTGGCCGGTGCGGCCGAGGTCGCCTTCGGTGCCCGGCGTCCGGGCATCCACCAGTTGGCCTTGCCGCACAGTTCCATCACCGCGGGAACGAGGATCATCCGGACGATGGTGGCGTCGATGAACACGGCGACGGCCATGCCCAGGCCGATCTGCTTGACCGAGACGTCGGCGCCGAGCAGGGCGGTCGTGAAGACGGCGATCATGATGGCGGCCGCCGCCGTGATGACCTTGGCGGTCCGCGCCAGCCCGTGCGTGACGGCCCGCTGGGTGTCGCCGGTGCGCTCGTACTCCTCACGGATCCGCGAGATCAGGAAGACCTCGTAGTCCATCGACAAGCCGAACAGGAGCGGGAACATCATCATCGGCACCCAGGTCGTGATCGGCATGTCGGTGGGGAAACCGAGGGCCGAGCCGAACCATCCCCACTGCACGACCGCGACCAGCACGCCGTAGGCGGCGCCGATGGACAGCAGGTTCATCACGGCGGCCTGCAGCGCGATCGTGACCGACCGGACCAGCACGATCAGCAGCACCAGGGACAGCACGATGACGACCGCGATCATCAGAGGCAGGCGCGAGCCGGTGTCCTCGGCGAAGTCGATCGCACCGGCGTTCGGGCCGCCGACATAGACTTCTTCACCGCCGGACGCCTTGGGCAGCACGTCGTCGCGGAGCTCGTGCACCAGGGTCGCGGTCGCCTCCTCCTGGTATCCGGTCTCGGGGAAGGCCATGAAGGTGGCGGCCTGCCCGTCATCGCTGACCCGAGGCCGCGTGACGTAGGCGATGCCTTCGGTCTTCCCGACCGCTTCGATGATGGGACGCAGATTGGCGTCCTTGGAGCCGACCTCGGCGGCGAAGATCAGGGGTGCGCCGTAACCGGGGCCGAAGCCCTCGGAGATGATCTTGTGTGAGGTGTAGCTGCTCCTATCGTGGGGCTGGACACTGGCGTCGGGCAGGCTCAGCCGCATCGACAGCGCGGGGGCGGCCATCGCCAGCAGGCCCGCGCCGGCCAGCGTCGCGGCGATCAGCGGCTTGCGCTGCACCACGCCGGCCCAGCGCTCGGCGGGGGTACGGCGCTCCCGGGACGGGACATCGTCGGCCCTGTGCCGGCGGGACGTGCGACGGGGCAGGCGCAGCGAGTTGATCTTGTGGCCGGCGAAGCCCAGGAACGCCGGCACCAGGGTCACCGCGGCGATCATCGTCACCAGCACGGTCACCGACGCGCCGATGGCCACGCCGGTCATCATCTTCTGTCCCATGGCGATCAGGCCCAGCAGCGCGATCACGACGGTCGTGCCGGCGAACAGCACCGCGTGACCTGCGGTCGTGATGGCCTTGACCGTGGCGCTCTCGGGCTCGTCGCCGTCCAGCAGGCTGTCCTTGTAGCGGGTCAGGATGAACAGCGCGTAGTCGATGCCGACCCCGAGCCCGATCAACGCGGAGACGAGCACGGTGAAGTCCGGCGACGGGACCACGTACCCCACGAGCTTCATCAGGGCGATGCCACCGAGGACCGCCATCAGTCCGGTCACGATCGGCAGGCCCATGGCCACCAGCGACCCGAAGGCGATGAACAAGATCACCGCTGCCGCCAGGACGCCCACGCTCTCGGCCGGACCCTGCGGGGGCGTCTCTGCCTTTTCCGCCTTATCCCCGCCCAGCCCCAGCGTCACGCCGTCACCTGAGGCGCTCTTGACCGTGTCCACCAGGCGCTTGACCTCGGCCTTCTCCACATCCTTGGCGGTCAGCGGGATGGTCGCACGGGCGATACGACGATCCTCCGTCACCAGATCCTCGTCCTGGTACGGCGAGCTCACCGGCCCGGTAATGGGCGAGGCGTCCAAATCGGCGATGACCTTCTCGATCTTCTGCCGGGCGGCAAGGTCGTCGATCCCATTCGCCGCCTTGATCGCGAGAGTCAGCGTGTCCCCTTGCTGCTCGGGAAAGTGCTTCTCGATCAGAACCTGCGCCTTGGCGGAATCGGAGTCTCCACCGGAGAAATCGTTGTCGGAGGCGGCGCCGAAGCCGAAGCCGGCGAACGCCACCGCGATGACGCCGACGATCCAGGTCAGCAGGACCAGGCGACGGCGCCGGTAACAGAACCGGGCTAATCCCGCCAGAGCTCCACCAGTACGGGGGGTCTCGATTGTCATCATCTTCTCCTCAAGTCAGCATGTTTCTCTCGTTGCCGCATAAACGGATCAGCGCATGTCGCAGCGGGGCGAGCGAGCGGCGCGGGCTGGATCAGTGGCCATGGCTTCCGCCGTGCGAGCCGCCGAACGGCGTCGTGACGCCGTCGTAGTGGAGACGCAGCATCATGCCCTGATGCGCGTGGGGCAAGTTGTGGCAATGGTTCATCCAGATTCCGGGATTCGTCGCGCGGAATGCGACCTCCCATGTCTCGCCTGGCCGGACGTCGAATGTGTCCACCCACAGCGGACTGCCCGTCGACGGCGTCCCGTCCCTGGACAGGATCAGCACGGGATGGCCGTGCAGGTGCCAGGGGTGCGTTTCCAGGCTTCGGTTGACGACGGTGAACCGGACGACGTCGCCTTCGGCGACGAGCTGGCCGGGGATGGAGGGGTGGCCTCGGCCGTTCACGGTGTGCGCATACGCCGGTCGGCCGTCGACCATGGCCACTCCGCGGTCGAGGACCATGGTGAAGTGCCGGTCGGCATCGCGGGCGTCGAAGGGCACGAGGGCCGGAGCTCCGTACCGCAGCAGGTCGAGTTCCGGCAAGTCGTCCTCGACGCGCGCTTCACCGGGGTCATCGCCATGCAGGCGCAGTCCGCCGTCACGATCGTCGTCGACGACGAGTGCCACGGACGTGTCCGGCATAAGGAACACCAGGTCGTATCGCCCGCCTGCGGGCAGGTGCAGTCCGACGTCGCTGACCTCGCCGGGCTGGTTGAGGTCCCGGCCGTCGACGGCCGCCATCCGGAACGGGGTTCCGGCGAGGACGATCCAGTGCGGATCCGAGTCGGTGTTGATCAATCGCAGCCGCACGGGTGTACCTGGTGGCGCGAGGTGTTCGGTTCGGCCGTCGCTGCCTGCGATCACGACGGTGCCGCCGAAGGTGTGTACAGGCAGGGTCAGGTCCACCTGCACGTCGGCTCGCTGTCCGCCGCGCGGGTTTACGACGAGGGTTCCGTACAACCCCTTGTGTACGCCGAGGTGAGACGCGTGATGGGTGTGGTACCAGTAAGTGCCCACTTGGTCGGCGCGGAACCGGTAGACGAACTCCTCACCCGGTCCCACGGCCAGCTGGGTCACACCCGGCGCGCCGTCCTCGCCGCACGGTACGTCGTAGCCATGCCAGTGCAGGGTCACGCCGTCCTCGATGTCGGCGTTGCGCAGCCGCACTTCGATCAGGTCACCCTGGGTCGCCGTGATCGCCGGACCCGGGATCTCGCCGTTGTAGGTCCACGCCTCGATCTCTCGTCCGGACGGGAGCCGTACGGTGGCCTTCTTCGCGGTGAGTACGAGCCGCCGCACCGTGCCACCCGGTGCCGGTGAGCCGGAGCCCCGTAAGTCGGCCACTGACACGGCCGTTCGGGACGACCGTCCGGGGCCGCCTCCGACGGTCACCGATTCGGCGGGGAGGAACGACAGCCCGGTGCCGGCCCCGGCCGCGGTCACCACAGCCGCGCCACCGGTCCAGCCGATGAACCGGCGGCGCGAGATCGCGCGCCGACCCTCCGGCGCGACGCGCGCAGCAGCGATGTTCTCAGCGGGAGGCGCGACCACTCGCGCGGTCAGCAACGCGCCGGCGCACACAAGCGAGATCGTGATCAAGGCCGTGCTCCAGGTGAGCGGGTAGCCGACCAGGAAGGTCACCACAAGACCGGCCAGCGCCGCGTAAGCCGCGGTGAGCACCGAAACCACGCCGCCCGCCGACCCACCGTCGCCGCGCCCCCGCAGCGCCGAGAGCAGTCGCGGACCGGCGAGCAGCACGGCGCCGGCCCCGGCGGCCACCAGCATCGGCAGCCCCAGCAGCACCTTCTCCTGGACGAACCACCAGCCCCGGCCGGCCAGTATCCCCACGGTGACCACCCGGACAAGCGTCACGAGCACCGCCGCGACCAGGGCGGCGAACGCCGGCCGGGTGCGCCGGAGCGCCAGTGTGACGCCGGCCGCGAACCACGTGGCGACGCCCAGCAGCGCGACGACGTGATCCAGGATGAGCCACAGCCTGGTGGTCATGGCGCCTGTCGCGCGGGTACGGCCGGCCTGGACAGCTGTCCGGCCTGGCGGACGATCATGCTGGCCACGGTCATGATGGCGAGACCGTTGAGTGCGTGCAGACCGAAGACGAGCTCGCCGGCGGTGCCGTCGAACGCTTTGGCGATCGCCGCGATCACGAACTGGACAATCGCGAGCCCGGCGACCAGGCCGCTCAGCCCGATGAGCCGCCCGGGCATCCGGGCTATCGCGGCGACGATGGTCACCAGGACCGTGAGCAGGAGAATTCCGGCGCCCAGCATGCGGTGCGGCTGGAAGGACTCCTCGTTGGGCGCCGTGTCGAACGCACCGCTGGCAGCCAGGAAGAACTGCGCGACGACGGCCAGCACCAGCAGGGTCGCCAGGCCGGCGAAGAATCTACGCATGGCGCGCTCCTTGAGGTGGGTGAGAGTGATCGCTCATGGCGGCGATCGTCGCGCCGGTGCGGCCGCTGCGGCATCGGACAGCGGATGGCAGCGTCTACGCAATCGGGCGTAGCCGATACGTGTCTCGCTACGCCTGTCGACGTAGCAGGTCGCGCGTCTGGGCGGAGGGTCGTCCGTACGCGAGAACAGTAGGATCACGGCATGAAACACCACGGCGTGCCGTTCCGCCTGCGGGTAGGGACGCAAGACGTGGTGATCGCGCTCTTCGTCACCGTGATGCAGGTGCAGGGCACGCTCGCCCGCGTTGCCGCCGAGGGGGCACCGCGTCCGCTCACCGAAGTCGGAAACCTCGGATTGGCGCTGCTGGTGGTGAGTGGCCTGGTCGTGGCCGTCCGCCGCCGGTGGCCGGTTCCGGTGTTGGTCACCGCCGCACTCGCCAGCTTGGTGTATTACGGTCTCGACTTCCCGGACGGGCCCGGCTGGCTCGGGCTCTTCGTCGCCCTGTACACCCTCGCCGCCTACGGTGACGGGCGCCGGTCATTGGTGATCGCCGGTGTGGGTATCGCGGTGCTTGCCATCGGGTGGGCGTTCGCGGCGGCCGACATCGAGCCGCGCGCCGCCATCGGCTGGGTATTCTTCCGCATCGGCGCGTCGATCATGAGCGCGGCCCTTGGCGAGTCCGTACGGTCCCGGCGAGTCATCGCGGCCGAAGCCCAGGAGCGTGCGGAACGGGCTGAACGGACCCGCGAGGAAGAAGCGCGTGCGCGGGTCGACGCCGAACGGCTCCGGATCGCGCGCGAAGTCCACGACACCGTCGCGCACGCCATCGCGATCATCAACGTGCAGTCCGGGGTCACCGCGCACGTGCTCGACAAGAGACCGGAGCGGGCCCGCGAAGCGTTGCAGGCCATCGAGCAGACCAGCTCCCGGGCGCTACGGGAGATGCGAACCATCCTCGGCGTGCTCCGCGACGACAACGACGGCCGCGTGCCACACCCTGGCCTGGAACAGATCGACGAACTCACCGCCAAGGCACGCGACGCCGGACTGGACGTCACGCTCGAAGCGACCGCGCCCGCGACGCCGTTGCCGAGCGCGGTGGACAGTGCCGCCTACCGGATTCTGCAGGAGTCGATCACCAATGTGATCAGTCACGTCGGCCCGACCCGGGTGACGGTCTCGCTGAACCCGGGGATCGACGTCCTGGAAATCCGCGTCACCGACGAGGGCCGCCGCACCGGATCCGGTGACGACTCCGCGGATCGACCGTCCGGCAACGGCACGGACACGTCGGCCAAGGCCGGCCGCGGGATCCTGGGCATGCGCGAGCGCTGTCAGCTGCTCGGCGGAGAGCTCGACGCCAGGCCGACTCCGGGCGGAGGTTTCCAGGTCACGGCCCGGCTGCCGCTCGCACCGACCGGGTCACGCCTATGAACACGGCATCCGGGTCACCGTCGACCACCGCTCCGATCAAGGTGCTGCTCGCGGACGACGAGAAGCTGGTGCGATCCGGATTCAAATTGCTGCTCGACGTCGAAGATGACATCACCGTGGTCGGAGAAGCCACCAACGGCGCCGAAGCCGTCGAGCGTGCCCGCGCCACCCACCCCGACGTCGTCCTCATGGACATCCGCATGCCGAAGGTCGACGGAATCCAGGCCACGGCCCAGATCACCGAGATGCGCGGGCTGGAGAGCATCCGGATTCTCATCCTCACCACGTACGACACCGACGCCTACGTTTTCGAAGCACTGCAAGCCGGTGCCAGCGGCTTCCTGCTCAAGGACGCAGGACCCGCCGAACTCCTGCATGCCATCCGCGTGATCGCCGCCGGAGAAGCCCTGCTCGCCCCGAGGATCACCAGACGTCTCATCAGCCAGTTCACCGCGCGGCGAACGGCGGCCAACGCCGCGGAGGACCGGCTCGCGGTGCTCACCGCGCGCGAACGAGAAGTGCTGGCTCTGGTGGGACGGGGCCTGAGCAACGACGAGATCGGCGCCGAACTCTTCCTCAGCCCGGCCACCGCGCGCACCCACGTCAGCCACGCGATGGCGAAACTGGCTGCCCGTGACCGCGCACAACTGGTCGTCATCGCCTACCAAACAGGACTGGTCAGCCCCGACGCGTGACTCGTCGCAGCTGGTGGCGGCGATGCTGGAGTAGGGGGTCATGGTGCTTGCCGGCTACATTCCGCAATGGCTCAGGTAGCGCTGGTTTCCTCTCCCGGTTGAGCCTCGCGTTGGATCGCCCGTCGGATGGCTCGGCGAACTAGCGCGCCGGCGATCGGGGCCGACTTGTTGATGGCGTGCACCCGCTCGGTCGGCTGCAGGAGCTCAGCCCGAATTTCGTCGATAGGCAGCCGCGGCGGCCGGAGCGTTCAGCGTCCTCTGCGCATGTAGGCGCGGAGCGACAGCGGGACGAAGATCACCAGCAGCGCGGCCGACCAGAGCAGGACGGCGGTCACCGGATGCGCGAGTGGCCAGGCCACGTTTCCGGACGGGGCGCCCGGGTTGCCGAACAGCTCCCGTGCGGCGGCGGTGAGCGCGCTCACCGGGTTCCAGTCGGCCAGGAAGCGCAGCCAGCCCGGCATGCCGCCGGTCGGGACGAACGCGTTCGACAGCATCGTGAACGGCAGGAACAGCGGCACCATCGCGTCGGCGACCTGGTCGTTCTTCACCGCCAGGCCCACATAGACGCCCGCCCAGCTCAGCGCGTACCGCAGCACGATCATCAGCAGGAACGCCTGGGCCGTGAGGATCAGGCCGCGGTGCGGCTGCCAGCCCACCAGCAGGCCCGCGCCCACCATGATGGCCAGCATCAGCAGGCCGGTCAGCAGGTCGGCGCCGGTCTGCCCGAACGGCACCGCCAAGCGCGCCATCGGCATGGAGCGGAACCGGTCCATCACACCGCGGGAGGCGTCGGTGGCCATCCGCGTCATGACCCCCATCACCGCGGCGAAGGTCACCATCGCGAACAGGCCGGGCATGAGGTACTCGCGGTAGTCGCCGCCGTCCGGCACCTGGATCGCGCTGCCGAAGACGTACCCGAACAGCACCACCATGACGGCCGGGAAGATCAGCGCCGCGACGAGTTCGCCGGGATCGTGTCGCAGCCGTCCCAGCTCGCGGCCGACCAGGGTCAGCCCGTCGGTGAACGTCCACCGCAGGCGGCGGCCCAGCGGCGGGGCGAGGTCGGTCATCAGACCAGTTCCTTCCGGTCGGTGAGGCGCAGGAACACCTCGTCGAGGGTGGGGCGGCGCAGCCGCACGTCGGCCGCGGCGACCCCGGCGCGGTCGAGCTCGCGCACGATGTCGGCGAGCCGGAAGCCGCCGCCCGGCAGGGCGACGCTGAGCCGGTCGGCGCCGGTCATCGTGGGATCGGTCCCGGCCAGGGCTTTCAGCGCGGTCGCCGCCGGACGCAGCGCGGCGGGGTCTTCGAGGACGACGTCGAGGCGATCGCCGATCGTGGCCTTCAGCTCGTCGGGTGTGCCCGTGGCGATCACCCGTCCGTGGTCGACGACGGCGATGTCGTCGGCCAGCTGGTCGGCCTCGTCCAGGTACTGCGTGGTGAGCAGCACCGTGGTGCCGTCCGCCACCAGCTCGCGGACGTTGTCCCAGATCTCGCCGCGGCTGCGCGGGTCCAGGCCAGTGGTCGGCTCGTCCAGGAAGAGCACCTCGGGGCGCAGGATGAGGCTGGTGATCAGGTCGAGGCGGCGCCGCATGCCGCCGGAGTAGCCGGTGACCTGCCGATCGGCGGCGTCCATCAGACCGAAGCGTTCGAGCAGCTCGTCGGCCCGCCGGTGCGCCTCGCGCCGGGACAGGTGGGAGAGGCGCCCGAACATGCGCAGGTTGCCACGGCCGGTGAGCTTCTCGTCCACGGCGGCGTGCTGGCCCGCGAGCCCGATCCTGGCGCGCACCTTGCCGGCCTCGCGGACGACGTCGTATCCGGCGATGCGGGCATGCCCGGCATCGGGATCGGACAAGGTCGCCAGGATGCGCACCGCGGTCGTCTTCCCCGCGCCGTTGGGCCCCAGCACGCCGCACACCGTTCCGCTCGGAACGCTCAGGTCCAGCCCACGCAGCGCATGGGTGTCGCCGAAGGACTTGTGCAGCCCCTCGGCGAAGACGACCGGATCCGCCATGATCCCTCCACTGGGTACGTTGTACGCGGTTATGTCGCCCAGGCTAAGTTACTGGGTACTATGTACGCAAGTAGGGGGTGGAACGGTGACCGAGTACATGAACATCTGGATGCGGCCTGAGCGCCCGGCCCGCGGGCCGAAGCCCACCTACAGCCGCGCGCAGATCACCGAGGCGGCGATCCGGATCGCCGACGCCGAGGGGCTGGAGGCCGCCACCATGCGGCGGATCGCCGCCGAGATCGGCGCGGGCGCGATGTCCCTCTACCGGTACGTCCCGAGCCGCGACAACCTGGTCGAGCTCATGGCCGACCGGCTGATGGGCGAGATCGACGTCACGGGCATGCCCTCGGGCGACTGGCGCGCCGACCTGACCCGCTATGCCGACGGGCTGCGGGCCATGTGGCTGAGGCACCCGTGGATCGCCACCGTGCAGCGGTCACTCCCCAGCTTCGGCCCCAACCAGCTGCTCTTGATCGAACGGCTGATGGGAGTGCTCGACGCCTTCGTCTCCATCGACGAGAACCTCGGCCTCGTGGCCATGCTGAACAGCTACGTCGAGGGCACCGTCCGCGAGGAGATCAGCTCGGCCGAGGAAGTCCGCCGCAGCGGGCTCAGCGAGTCGGAGTGGATGGCGCGGAGCTACCCGTACGTCGACCGGCTGGTGAAGAGCGGGGAGTACCCGATCTTCACCAAGATCGTGATGGAGGCGCGCCAGCCGCACCTGAGCCGCGCCGACCAGTTCCGGTACGGGCTCCAGCGCGTCCTCGACTGCATCGCCGCGGCCCTCCCATCAACGGCCGAGCCGGCCTGATACCCGATGTCAGCGAAGGTAGGGGCGATGCGTGGCTCTAGGTCGTGCCCGGCGGCCCGGGACGGTGCCTGCCTGTCCAGCCCAGCGCGTAACGCCACGAACCGGCCCCACCTCGCCATGAGCGCATCCTGAGCCTTCCAGCCGCGGCGCACGGCAACAGGAACGAACTGTGACCAATCCGCATCCGCTAGATGCGTGGATGAATACGACATGCCAGTCCCGAAGGCCAGCCAGAACGGCTGTGAGGAAATACCGCCGCCGCGCCTTGGGATCCGGCTGGCAGGGGCTCGACCGCTTCATTCCTGAGCGGAGGCCTGCGGCTTCAGGCGCCCGCCGGTCCGCTGTAGTCGGTGGCGGCATAAACCTGCAGGAGCCTCTCGACTCCGCGCAGGAAGGTCTCGCGGATCAGCACCGGGTCGAACAGGCAGCCGGCGGCCATGGCGCCGTCGCGCATCATCACGAAGTGGCGGGCGGCGGGTTCGGCGCCGGGCTCCTGGATCTTGGCCAGCAGTTCCGTGACGGTTTCCAGGAACCATTGGCGGTGGGCGAGCACGGCCTTGTGCACCGGGGACGCGGGGTCGGGATACTCGGCGGCGGCGTTGAGGAAGGCGCATCCCCGGAAGCCGGGGGACTGGATGCTTTGGGCGATGGACTTGCTGAGGGCCCGGATGGTGTCGGCGGCCGGTAGTCCGGCGGCGACGGCCTCGTCCGCCTGACCCCGCATGGCCCGGTCGACCTCGTTGAGGTAGGCGAGGACAAGGTCTTCCTTGCCGGGGAAGTGCCGGTAGAGGGTGGCCCGCGTCACCTGCGCTTCGGCGACGATGCGATCGATGCCGACGGCGTGGATGCCCTCCGCGTAGAAGAGCCGGGTGGCCGTGTTGAGCAGCCGGGACCGCGCTTCGGACGGCCGGCCTTCGGATTGGCTGGGCATACCGCCATCCTATGGGATAGAACGTTCGGTCTTGACAGTCTCCGCCGCAGATTGCCATGCTGTGTCGAGACAGAACGTTCGGTCTAGCAGGGGAGGTCTAGTAGCGGCTCGTCGTATTCACGTACGCACCAGTGGCTGCCGCGACCAGGGGCGTCGTCGCAGCGCCATCCGCCGGCAGCGCCTCCACAGGCACGAGCGAGGCGGCGGCCTGGCAGACCATCCCGTCCTGGTACCTGGTCAGCGGGCAGGACCAGGCCATCGCTGGTCACCCACCTGATCGAGAAAGGCCGGCCACGGGCCGCGCTGAACCGCGCTCATCCACCGAAAGGGATCACCATGAGCACTATCGCTGCTTCGCCCGGTATTTCCGGTACCGCGTCCGCACTGCGGCGGCTGTACTTCGTCCGGTTCGCGTTCGCCATCGTCTGGGCCCTCGCGATGTTCACGACCGCCTCGAACCTGGGCCCGCTCGCGGTCACTCTGCTCGTGCTCTACCCGCTGTTCGACGTGGCCGCCGCCATCATCGACGCCCGCGCGTCGCGCGCCACCGGATCACCTGCCCTGCTGTACGTGAACATCGCGGTCAGCCTGATCACCACCATCGGCGTGGCCATCGCCTGCGCGTCCGGTATCCCGGCGGTGCTGCGCGTGTGGGGCGCCTGGGCAGTCGCGGCCGGGCTGGTCCAGCTGATCGTGGGCGTCACCCGCCGCAAGATGGGCGGCCAGTGGCCGATGATCATCAGCGGCGGCATCTCGGTACTCGCCGGTGCGTTCTTCATCGCCGGCGCCTCCGCGGACAGCCCGACGCTGACCAACGCGGCCGGCTACGCCATCCCCGGCGGCATCTTCTTCCTCATCTCGGCCTTCCGTCTCGGCCGCGCCGCGAAGGGAAACTGACATGAACAGCAACACTGACGACGTCGTCGTCATCGGGGCCGGCCCGGGTCGGGGAGAACGTCGCCGACCAGGTAGTGCAGGGGGCCCAGCGCCGCCATCGTTGAGCGCGAGCTCGCCGGTGGGGAATGCTCCTACTGGGCCTAATGCGACCTTTTGTTCGCATGCTCGTCAACTCCCGACAGTACGGCTGATCCGCGCCCGGCGCGCGACGCCAAACCTGGACACCGTCAAGGCTCTATCAGGTGGTATATTCGGAACATGTCTTCCGGAACAGATATTCCCAATCGCGATGTGGCAGCGCTGCGAGCGCTCGCGCACCCCACCCGGCTGGCGATCCTGGACCTGCTCCGCACCTGCGACAACCTCACCGCGACCCGGTGCGGCGAACTGCTCGGGCTCAGTGCGAAGACGTGCTCATACCATCTGCACGTCCTGGCCCGGCATGGCCTCATCGAGGTCGCTTCCGAGGCTGGGGCGAATCAGCGTGAACACCCCTGGCGCCGGGCTTTCGACGAGCTGCAGGTGCCCCTGACCGAACCCGGCAATGCCGGGAACCAGCAGTGGCACGACGCCGCCGACGGTCTGCTGGAGGCAGGTCTGCAGCACAACTACGGACTGTTGCTGCGCGCCATCGGCGAGCGCAGGTCATGGCCGCAGCAGTGGCAGTCGGCGGTGACCGTCCACACCCGCACGGCGGCGATGACGGCGGAGCAGCTCAGAGCATGGGGGCTGGCGGTCGAACGCGTGACCCGAGAACACCTGGACGAAGCCGCCGCCCACCCATCCGCCGAGCAACGGCCCGTCCGTCTGGTGCTCTACGGCCTTCCTCACGCGGCACTCCGATCGCAGGCGTGATGACCGGCGAAAACGTCCCGCGCGGGCTACGGCGGTTCCGGGCGGTCTTCGCCGACCGACGCCTCCGCTGGGCCGCCGCGGGCGCGGTGATCGGACGGTTAGCGCAGACGATCATGCCTCTGGCAATGCTGCTGGCCGGCCAGAAGCGACTGCACGATTTCACCGCCGCAGGCGCTGTCGTCGCGACCTACGCCCTGGCCGGCGCTGCGGGCGCGCCCGTAGTGGGACGGCTGGCCGATCGGCGGGGAGTCCGCGCGCTCGTCGCCTTCGCGGCCATCAGCGCGGCCGCGACCGTCGGATTGGCCACCAGCCGCACTGCACCCGGGATGATCGGCTTCGCGGCCGTCGCGGGAGTGAGCACACCACCGCTGGGCGCCGCACTGCGCGCCGTCGTCGTCCGCGTTCTGTCACAGCGGATGCAGGCCGCCGCGCTGAGCCTGGACTCGATTGCCACCGAGGTGCTGTTCATCGTCGGCCCGACGGTGGCCGGCGTCGCCGCCGCGATCGCGGCCCCGAGCGTCGCACTGCTCGGATGCGCTGCGTTGATGCTGCTCGGTGCGGTGGTCTTCCTACCCTCCGCCGCAGGCGGCTCACCTCACCCCGCGCAGGCGGGCCGTCGGCGGCTGCCGTCCGTGACCGTCCTGGCCGGCCTGCTGCCGGTGCTCGTCATGACAGCGACCCTGACCTTCACGATCGGCGTCGTCGAGGTCAGTGTGACCGCCCGAGCCGCCGAGTGGCAGAGCATCGAGTCCGCTGGTGCGCTGCTCGGGTCCTGGGCCCTGGGCAGCATGGCCGGCGGGCTGATCTACGGGAGCCGGGACTGGCGGGGCTCGCCCCGCAGGCACGCCCTGCTGCTCCTGCCGATCGTGGGGCTCGGCTTCGCGGCGCTGGTCCTGGCGGGCAACGTGGCAGCGATGTATCCCCTCATGGTGCTCGCCGGCATCGGGGTGGCGCCCGCGCTGACCAACCTGGCACACCTGGTGGCGACGCTGGCCCCAGAGGGTAGCGACACCGAGGCGTTCGCCTGGCTCGGCGCCTCAACCGCCCTGGGCGGGGCCGCAGGCGTCGCGGTGGCCGGCGCGATAGTCGACCGCTGGTCCGCCGGGACCGGCCTGCTGTCCGCCGCAACGCTGACGCTCGCGGCCACCGTGCTGGTGCCCGTGTTGCGCGGCAAGAGCGTACCCGGCGGGACGCCGAAGGTCACCGCACCGCGCTGACGACCGTACCCGGTGCAAGGAGCGGAACAGGGCCGCCTGGCTGGTCGTGGTCATGATGATCTCCCTCCGGGGTACGGCGTTCCGGGGGTTGGATGCTGACCAGGAGGTCGTGGTCGCGCTGTACGAACTCAACGATCAGCTCGGCGAACCGGCCGGCGATGACTCTTCGGCCCGCCGGTACGACAGGCGAGCTCGGCCGGAGATGGGGTCGAGCACGGGCAATGGCGGGCACCGGCGGAATCAGCCGCGGGTCGCCTCCACACGGTCGGGAGTCGGCAGTTCGCCCGGCTCCTGCGGGGCGGCAGAAGGCAGGAAGCGGCCGATCAGCAGGTGGTAGAGCCCGGCGCCGGCGAGTCCGCCGACGATGGGGCCGACGATCGGGATCCAGAAGTACGGATAACCCGTCTGATCGCGGAATGCGCCTCCGTAGCCTGTCAAGAAGCTGGCGAGCCGCGGCCCGAAGTCACGTGCCGGGTTGGTCGCGTATCCGGCGTTCGTACCCCACGCCATGCCAATGCCGACGACGAGCAGGCCGATGACGAACGGCACCAGGTGGGCGGCCGGGGGAGTGCCCGCGGCGTCGGTGATGGCGAGGATCAGGAACAGCAGGATGGCCGTGCCGATCACCTGGTCGCGGAAGGCGCCCCACTCGCCGACCGGCAGCGTGCCGTTGCCGGGCAGAGTGGAGAAGACGCCCTGGGTCTTGATGGTGAGACCGGGGTCCGCGGCGTGCAGGACCTCGGTGTAGTTCCAGCGCACCAGCAGCGCGGCGACGAACGCGCCGAGGAACTGGGCGATCGAGTAGGGAGCCACCTTGCGCCACTCGAAGCCCTTGAAGGCCGCGAGCGCGATGGTGACGGCGGGATTGAGATGCGCGCCGCTGATCCGTCCGGCGACGTAGCTGCCGAGCATCACGCCCAGGCCCCACGCCCAGGCGATGCTGTCGTGGTCACCGATGCCGCCGCCGGCCACCTGGGCCACCACGCCGAGACCGAACAGGAGGAGAATCATCGTGCCGGCGAACTCGGCCGCGAGCTCGCCGATCAGACCCGGGTTCTTCCATCGTTCTGCCATGGGCCCTCCCTGAGCCCGGATCCACCGAGCCGAATCACATGTTCTGGAATGAGGAAAGGCGCCGCGAAGTCCTCGTCCGGCGGCGCGCACACCCGGGCATCCGCACCGAGTTCCCGTAGCCGCACCGCGAGTCCCGCCAGCGGTTCGACATCTCCGCGCGATCCCCACATCGACAACGACACACGCAATTCGCGTCCCTCATTTCCGCAGGTTCTGGCCTTACGGTCGGCGATCATGAGGCACGACCCGGGTCTTGCCGCAAGCCCCCAGTGCGCTACACCTCCGCCAGCTCCCGCGCCGACACCGCACGCGCGAACCTCGGGTACGCCGTCCGATCGATCGACGCCACCAGAACCCCTGGAAACGTCACCAACCGGCGAACACCGAGATCTTAACGATCGGTGATCAAGCCCGCAGCCCATGGCGAAGTATCTGCCGTGGCGAGGTCGTGGAGTTCGTGGCCAAGCAGGTGAAGGTCTCGGCCGTGCGCGAGCGGACGGGAGCGTGGAGCGCTCGCCTTCCCCGAGGCAGCCGCGCTCAGCGGGCTCGCTCCGCGGACGTGATCGAACGGCTCGTCGGCGGGCGGTGCCGCACCTCGTGACCCTGCGATGATGGTGATTGTGGCGGTCACCTGGCTGTGTTCGCGGGCGCGGCCTGGCGGAGCATGCCGCGGAGTAGGGAGGGACCTGTGCCGCTGACTTCGCGACCTTTGCGAAAGCTGGGCTTCTTGACCATTGGCTTGTTCGACGAGGCCGATCCTCGCCGGGGCCACGAGTCAACGCTGGAGACCATCGAACTGGGTGAACAGCTGGGTTTCGACAGCGCCTGGGTGCGGCACCGTCATCTGCAGTACGGCATCTCCTCCCCGGTCGCGGTCCTGGCGGCGGCCTCCCAGCGCACCAGCCGTATCGAGCTGGGCACGGCCGTCATCCCCCTGGGATGGGAGAACCCGCTGCGACTGGCCGAAGACCTGGCAACCCTTGACATCCTCTCCGGAGGCCGCCTCAATCCGGGTGTCAGCGTCGGCCCGCCGATCCACTACGATCAGGTCAAGCACGCGCTCTACCCCAGCAGCTCCGACGTGGAGGACTTCAGTTACGAGCGGGTACGGCGCCTGCTGGACTTCGTACGCGGCGAACCGGCCACCGATTTCAGCGGCGTCGAGGGCTTCGAGGTGTTCTCCGACCGGGTCCAGCCTCATTCACCCGGCCTGGGCAGCCGCCTCTGGTACGGCGGCGGCAGCCTGCCTTCGGCCCAGTGGGCGGGGGAGCACGCCATGAATTTCCTCACCAGCAGCGTCGTCAAGGCCGAAGAATCCGAGGACTTCGCCGAGATTCAGCTGTCGCATATCCGCACCTTCCGCGCTCACCACCCGGATGGCGACCGCGCCCGTGTCTCCCAGGGACTCGTCGTCATCCCCACCGACACCGCCTCCCCGGAGCAACGCGCCAAGTACCAGGAGTACGCGGAGAAGCGGACGCCGCGTACCGTGTCACCGCAGGGTCCGGCGCGCCTGATGTTCGCGCCCGATCTCGTCGGAACCTCCGACGAGATCGCCGAACGCCTCTACGCCCACGCCGCCTTCCGGGAGATCGACGAGGTCGCGTTCGCACTGCCGTTCACCTTCGACCACGGCGACTACGTGCAGATTCTCACCGACATCGCCACCAGGCTCGGCCCGGCACTCGGCTGGCGACCCGGCGTCTCCTCCGCTTCTCCCCAGTCGTAAACCACGTCACCTCTCAGTCGCGATGCGACCGAGGGCGGCGCCGATGCGGGCGCGTGGGTCCGCGGCCCCGGCGAGCATTCCGGAGGGCAGCACGTCGATGAGATGCGCGTGCCCGAAGTTGTCGCCGTACGGCTCGTGGCGGACCACGTGGCCGCGGTCGGCCAGGCCGGGGGCCCAGGCGGCGCCGTCCTCGACCTCGACGACGACCTCGCCGCCGCGCCAGGTGTCGAAGCCGGTGCTGCGGTCGACGCCGAGCGCCCAGCGCGGCGCGTCGATCACCTCGCCGGGGGTCTGGCCGTGGGCCAGCAGCCGGGTGACGAGCTGGAGCAGGATCTGCGGTTGCGCGTCGCCGCCCATCGTTCCGATCACCGTGCGCAGCGAGCCGTCCGGGCGGGTGATCAGGGCGGGTGACAGGGTGTGCGGGGGGCGGCGGCCGGGGCCGTACTCGGCGGGGTGGCCGGGCGTGAGGGAGAAGCCGATGCCGCGGTTGTGTAAGTTGATCCCCGTGTCCGGCTCGAACAGCAGGCTGCCGAATCCGGCGGCGTTCGACTGGATCAGCGATACGCCCATGCCGTCGCCGTCGACCACGCACAGGTAGGTGGTGTCACCGCGGGCCGTCGCGCCGCCCAGCCCTGCCGTACGGCGGTCGGGGTCGACCAGCGCGCGGCGTCCGGCGGCCGAGCCGAGCGGAGCGAGCCCGCCCTCGTGCAGCACCTCGAGCCGGTCGTGTCCGGCGGCGCGGGCTGCCTCGACGAGCAGGTGCGCCCAGCGCGGGTCGGACGGATCCCCGGGCAGTTCGAACCCCTCCAGCACGCCGAGCGCGAGCAGCAGCAGGTAGCCCTGCGAATTCGGAGGGATCGTCCATACGCCGTGCCCGAACGCGGTGACGTGCAGCGGGGTCACCCAGTCGGCGTTGACCCTGGCCAGGTCGGCCTCGGTGTACTCGCCGGCACCGAGGGCGAGCAGCCCGCGGCCGAACTCCCCCTGGTAGAAGCCCGCGCGTCCGCTCGTCGCGATCGCGTCCAGCGCCCGCGCCACGCCAGGCCGCCGTACGGGGTCGCCGACCGCCCGGACCTCGGCGAAGTCACCGGCTCCCGGGAGTGACCCGATGAACGGCGCCCCGGGCACGAGCAGCGGCGACGCCGGGAAGCCGTCGGCGGCCAGCCGTATCGCCGGAGCCAGCACCACGTCGAGCGGGAGCCGCCCGAAGCGCTCGTGCAGCGTCAGCCAGCCGTCCACGCAGCCGGGCACGGGCACCGACCGGATGTCGTACAGGTGGGGCATCCGGTCGTGGCCCTCGTCACGCAGCCGCCGCGCGTCCGCGCCGCTGCCGGCGCGCCCGGAGGCGTTCAGCGCGCTCACCCCCGTGCCGTCGTGCACCAGGGCGAACAGATCTCCGCCAAGACCGCACATGTGCGGCGCCGTCACCGCCAGCACCGCGTTGGCCGCCACAGCCGCGTCGGCGGCACTGCCCCCTCGGTCAAGTGTGGTGATCCCCGCGGACGAGGCGAGATGGTCAACCGTGCAAACCATGCCGTTGACGGCATATCGGGTGTTAGTCATATCAGGACAGTAGGCTTTCCTGATATCGGCCACCAAGAAACCTCTTCCTGATCCTGGCCGAAGACACATGGATTCCACCGTGCCGGTATTTCGCCATGCTCAAGCGTGCAACGTCGGCGCCAACGCCGCCGAAGCCCACATCACCGCGAGACGCCTGGCCCTAGCCCCGCCGACCAGCACAAACAGGTCCACTGACCGCATCGGCGTCTAACTTGTCGGGGTTCGGGTGCAGGTGGTCGTGGGTGGGTTGTTGGTGCCGCTCCAGTTCGCCAGGAAGCCGAACGTGGTGGACGCGTTCGGGGCCAGCGTTCCGTTGTAGCTCTCGTTCGTGATCGTGTACGGGCTGGCGGTGCCGCTGGTCCGGGCACCCCAGATCTGCGTGATCTGCTGGCCGTTGGGGAAGGTGAGGGTCACCGTCCACCCGGTGGTCGGGGTGGTGCCGGTGTTGGTCACGGTCACCTGACCCTGGAATGCGCCGGACCAGCTGCTGACCTGGCTGTACACCGCCGTACACGCGCCGGTGCCCGGGGTCGGCGACGGGCAGGCCGGGGTGATGACCGTGATAGGAGGCGTGAACGCGGAGGCGTTGCCGGCCGTGTCGCGCGCCCGGATCTGGTAGCGGAAGGTCCCCACGCCGGACTGGGTGAACGACGTGGTCGTCGAGGTGCCGACGGAGACGAACGTGCCACCGGTGGTGCCGGGTGCGCGCCAGATCTCGTACCCGGTGACGCCCACGTTGTCCGTCGACGCGGTCCAGTTCAGCGTCGCCGAGCCGCAGGTGATGGTCGCGGTCGGCGTGCCCGGGGTGGTGGGCGGCTGCGTGTCCGGCGGTGGGCTGGTCGGGCACGGCGGCGGTACGGCGGTGACCGGCGCGGTGAAGGCGGAGGTGTTGCCGGCGGCGTCGCGTGCTCGGACCTGGTACTGGGCAAGCCCGCTGAGAGATTGGGTGAACGAGGTGGTCGTGGTCGTGCCGACAGAGGTGAACGTGCCGCCGTTGGACGAGCGGTAGACGTCGTAGCCGGCGACCCCGACATTGTCGGTGGCGGCGGTCCAGTTCAGCGTCACCGTCAGGGTGCAGCTGACCGAGACCGTCAGCCCGGTCGGGACCGTCGGCGGGGTGGTGTCGGTGGGTGGCGTGGTGCCGCCGAGGAGGGGAGTCAGCGCCGGGTACCAGCGGTCGGACATCTTCTGGAAGCCGGAATCGTCCGGGTGCACCCCGTCCCCGTTCGTGTCGGCCACCGGGTCGAAGCCGGTGAACTGGTCGACCACCGTGATAGGCGACTGGGCGGTGGACTTGCCGGCGGCCCAGCCGGGGATGGCGTCGTTGAGCGCGGTTACGCCGGGAGGGCACCAGGTGCACCCGCTGGGCGCCATCGGAATGATCTTGGCGACGACTATCTTCATGCTCGGATTGCTGGCACGCATCTGGTCGACCAGTTTGCTGTACGCGGAGAGGATGGTCGTGGCCGGAATATTGCCCCAGATGTCGTTGGTGCCCAGGTGCATGAGGACGATATCCGGCCGGGTGGCGGCGAGCCACGGCGGCAGCTGGTTCTGATTGGCGATGCCGGTGGCCTGGAACCCTCCGTGCCCCTCGTTGTCACCGTCGTGCGCCACGGAGCAGCCGCCGCCTGGCAAGGTCCCGACGAAGTCGATGTTCGTGAAGCCCGTACGCTGCAAGCGGTCCCAGAGCAGGGCCCGCCAGCACCCGGGCCCACCGGTGATGGAGTCACCGAGCGGCATGATCCTCACAGGGGCCGCCGCGGAGACCGCGGGCGTGGTCACCACGAGTCCGACCGACACAGCGAGCGCTACCAGGACGGCGTAGACAAATCGTTTCATGGTGACTCCCTGAGCGACGGAGGGATGCGGGCGGCCCCGCCATGCCGTGTCGGATCAATGCAGCGTGTGGACGGTAGACGCGTACGTCAACACCGCGACCAGCCGGAGCCGCGAAGTCCCAGGTCGCTCATGGAAGTTCCATTCGACTGCTCCTCCCGGACCACAGCGTGCCCGTGTGTTGCGGGATTCACAGATTGATGTCGGGCATGCGGAGGAGGTCGACGAGTGTCCGCTTGTAGTTCTCGGCAGCCCGCGGATTGGAATGACTGCGCCGACACGCCGATCCGCCTCTCCGGTGTCTTCAGCATCCCCCGACGGCTTCAGGGGGCCGCCGGGCCTCAGGATTGAGCGCAGGTCGCGGGGCAGAACTTGGCCTCGGGGTAGCGGGATGACGGCACGTCGAGGAGGGGTTGCCGCTGTGATTTCAGGTGCTGGTCGAGGAAGGCCGCCACGTAGGTGCGGGTGAGCTCGGCTGCGCGGGCCGCGGGCAGAGTGCCGGGCAGGGGCTTGATGGCGAGGGCGTCCGCCAGCAGCGGGCTGTCGGTGAAGGACGTATGTTCGGTGCCCGTCAGGACGAGCCAGCGCTTCCATCCGGTCAGCAGCTTCCAGTCGCGGTCCCAGGAGTTGTCGGGTCCGCCGGGGATGTGCTGCTTCGTCCCCATGAACAGGAACGGCTTGGAGAGCCCGGTCTTGGGGATGCGGGCGTAGGTGGTGCCGTCCATGTCGATTCCGGCGCGTATCCGGGGGTCCTTGACCAGGGCCGCCAGGGCGGCGGCCCCGCCGATCGACTGGCCCGCCATCGCGATCCTGGAGCGGTCGATCAGGGCGGAGCCGCCCCATTTCGATGGCAGTTGGTCGAGGACGAAGGAGACGTCGGCCGCCCGGCCCTGGACCACGCCCGTGCCGAAGCCCGGGTCGGTGTCGCTGTCGCAGGCGAGACATTCCGCGACCCGCCCGTCCGGGAATGTGGTGGCGTAGCTCTCGTAGGCGTGGTCAATCCCGGCCACGACGTACCCTCGGCTGGCCAGGTCCTCGGCCAGGGAGGTGAGGGTGCTCATCGGCTTGGTGAAGCCGGGGGAGAGCACTACCAGCGGAAACTTTCCGCCCGCCGGGCCGGCGTCTTCGATGGCGTTCGTGCGGGTCTTGCTCAGCGTGTCGTACGGCGCGCTGGCGATCCCGGTGCCCTTCAGCAGGAGCTCCGATTCCTTGGGTGTCATGTACGGCGCGCGCCGCCCGTCCCGCTGCTCGGTCGGATACCACAGGGTGACCTTGAGCTCCCTGGCGTCGGCGTCGAGGTTCCAGGGGTCAGGGCGGGAGGTGTCCTTCAGGTACAGGGCGGTGGAGCCGACCAGATGAGGGCCGGTGGGGGCGGGCAGGGCGGCGGGCCCGGCCGGCGTGACCGGCGGGGCGTCGGACCGGGGCGGTGCGGGGGCGGAGCAGGCGGACGCGGCCAGGACGGCCAGTCCCGCGGCGACGGCCAGGATCTGTCTCATGGAGAGGTCCCCATTCACTTGTGCAGCAAGGTCAGGGCCTTGGCCAGCGCGGGATCGCGCCCGGCGGCCGCGTCCTGTGGGGTCAGGGGCACGTAGTGGTCGGGCGGCACGCCGATCCGGTCGATCACCTCACGGTCGGGCCCCAGGTGGTGCCTGGCGGGGAAGCCCAGGAGGGTGTTGTTGGCCAGCAGGTACGACCGGGCCGGGCCGGAGATCACGCCGGCGGTTCTGGTGCCGACCAGCTGGCCGATGCGCAGGTCCTTGACCGCGGCGCTGGTGTGCTCGCAGGCCGAGGCGCAGCCCTGGTCGACGAGCACGACCAGGGGCAGGTGGAGCAGTTCGACGGTGTCGTCGGTCCGGGAGGCCACGCATCTTCCGTCCGCGGCGCATTGGTGGGCGGTGACCTTGCCGTGGACGAACGCGCTCAGCAGCCGGGTCGCCTCCACGGGGCTGCCGCCGCCGTTGCCGCGCAGGTCCAGCACGACGCCGGCGAGCGCCCGGCCGGTGCGTAGCCGGGTGATCGCCTTGAGCACCCTGTTGGCGGAGTCGGAGGGAAATCCGGTCATCCGTACATAGGCGACGTCGTCGTCCAGCAACTTCGACCGCACCACCTGCAGAGCGGCCAGATCCCGTTCGTAGGGGCTGGGCTTGAGCGTGACCGTCCAGCGGCGGCCGGTGGCCTGCCGCAGGAGCCGCAGCTCGACCGGGCGCGTCTCGGGGTAGTCCGGGTAGAGGGCGGCGATCGCCGGGGTGGCCTCGCCGTCGAAGAAGGGCGGCGTCCCGTTGATCGACTCGATGACGTCGCCGGGGCGCAGCCCGGCGGCCTTCGCCGCGCCGCCGAGCACTGTGGTGACGAACAGCGGGGCGAGCGCGACGCGGGGAGTGTCGCCGTCCGCCTGCGGGCCGTCCACGTTCGCCTCAAGGCCCAGGCCGTAGTCGTCGCCGTCGTAGTAGTCGATCGGTCGCTTGAAGTCGTGCGCCCAGTTGGCGTGGTTGTCGCCGAGGGCGGCCACGATGGCTTCGAGGGTGACGACGGTCAGCTTGTCGCGCAGGTCGGGGACCTGATCGGTGATCTTCCGGTAGGCGGTCTCGAAGGCGGCCCAGTCGGCTTTCCGGTCACCGGTCAGCGCCGGCATGATCGCGTCGGGCACGTCGCGCCCGTCGCGGTTGAGCTCCTGCGTCAGGGCGAGGAACCCGGCCGTCAGCAGTGATCGGGCGTCCAGCGTCGGGCCGCTGTAGTAGTTGCCGAGGATGCAGAAGTACGCCTGCTCGATGACGTCGATCGTGGTGGCCGTCTCCGGTTCCCACGCGCCCTGGGGTGGCGCGCAGGCCGTTGCGCCCGCCGTGCTCGCCTGGCTGCGCGGCGGCATGGGTGCCGTGCACGCCGCCGCTAGGAGGAGGGCGAGCCCGGCGGCCGCGGTCCTGAGGATGGTCATGACAGGCGTCTCCGGATCCACCAGAAGGAGAACCACGTGAGGCCGAGGGTGAGCAGGGCGTAGATCCCGGTCTCGATCCACTGGAATGGCCAGAAGCGCTCCAGGGGGTGGTAGGTCGCCTGCTGCCGGTAGCCGAGCCGGTTGATCTCGACCCAGCACGCGTCCAAACTCGGTGGTCCCCCTGCCGGTGCGCAGGGTCCCGACGTTGCCGATACGGGGATGGGCGCTTCTTCGCCCATGCCGGCGATCGTACGTCCGGACGGATCGAGGAGGTCGCTGGACAGGACCCAGGCGCCCGCGTGGCCGGGAACGCCCGGCTGCATGGAAATCAGCACAGGTCCGCCTCCCTCTCCCTGTACGTGGATGCCGCCCACGTTCGCCTGGCCGAGCTCGAAGGTCGAGGTGACCGGGGGCATCAGGTGGGGACGGACCAGCAGCGGCATGGCGAGCTGGATCGCGACGAAGGCGGCCAGGGTGAGAGCCATGGCGGGCAGCGTGCGGCGTACCAGCATGCCCACGGTCACGCCGAGGACGAAGGCGAAGGCCGCGTACCCCATCGGGGCGATGCCACGCGCGCCGAACACCAGCGGAGCCATCAGAGCCAGGTCCAGAACAGCCGACTTGTCCAGGGGGTCGGACCACCAGGTCACCGCGAGACCGCACAGGCACGCCGCGGCCATGGCCGCCAGGCCGACGAGCCCGAGCTTGGCCGCCAGCCACCGGCCGCGGGTGACGCTCTGGTTCCACACCAGCAGGTGCGTGCCCGCCTCCAGCTCCCGGGTGATCAACGGGGCTCCCCAGAAAAGCCCGACCAGAGCGGGCAGGGCCAGCACGACGAAGCTGACGGCCACGAAGAGGAGCTGATGTTCGCCGAAGAACCCGTCGAAGAACCGGTCGCAGGTGTCGTCCGGAGTGCACCCGGCGATCCCGGCCGCGTAGCGGGATGCCAGGTCCGGGCCGGTCAGGGCCAGGACGGCGGTGAGGACGGCGAGCGCGGCCGCCATCATCGTGGCCGAGCCGCGGAACTGGCGCCAGGTCAGCCAGATCATCCCTGCACCTCCAGGGCGACCCGCCGGTTCTCGGCGGCGTGCTTGTCCATGTAGGCCAGGACGAGGTCCTCCAGGCTGAGTCGGCTGACCGTCCAGGCGGGGTCGTGGATGGGAGCGCCGCTACGGACGACGATGGTGCTCTGCTGGTCGGTGTGACTGGCGGAGATCACGTGCTGGTCGGAGTGGAGCCGATCGAGGGCGTGGCGCGGGCCGGTGAGGCGGTGGTGGGTGGCCAGTAACTGGTCGAACTTCCCGGCCATCCGGACGCGGGAGTCGACGAGGACGATCAGGAAGTCGCAGACCCGTTCCAGGTCGGAGACCAGGTGGGAGGAGAGCACCACGCTCAGCTTGTGCTCGGCGGTGGCCTCCGTCAGGCCCTGCAGGAACTCGCGGCGGGCGAGCGGGTCGAGCGAGGCGACCGGCTCGTCCAGGATCAGCAGCTCGGGCCGTTTGGCCAGGCCCAGGGTGAGGGCGAGTTGGGCGCGCTGGCCGCCCGACAGCTTGCCCGCCCGGTGCGAGGGATCGAGACCGAGCTGTCCGATGCGTTCGCGTGCGAGTGCAGTGTCCCAGCGGGGGTTGAGCCGGGCGCCCAATCGCAGGTGTTCGGCGACGGTCAGTCCCGCGTAGACGGGGGTGTCCTGGGCGACGAACCCGACCCCGGCCAGTCGCGCGGGCGTGCCCCCGGGCCGCCCGCCGAGCACCGAGATGTCGCCCGTCGTCGGTTCGAGCTGACCGCAGGCCAGCTTCAGCAGGGTCGTCTTGCCGGCCCCGTTGGGGCCCACCAGCCCCACGACGTGGCCCGCCGGGATGTCGATGGTGCAGTCGCTGAGTGCCCAGCGTTTGCCGTACTTCTTGCCCAGTGCCTGGGCCTCTAGGACAGAAGTCACGCTATGTCCTCCTGAGAGGTGGTCATGAACAGCGCCTCGACGCGGCGTGATGGTGGGAATGAAACTAGGCACTGCTCGTGCCGGTGCGCGTCGGCCGTCGTACCGAGATCGCGTACTGCCTGAGAACGAAGGGCCGCCAGGTCATCCCTGCGATGTACTCCCGAAGACCGTGAGCCCCGTCACAACGGCCGATGCGTGACGGACCGGCAGGCGGTGACAATGTGCCGGTGGAGACGGGTGAACGACGACCGTGGTGGCGGCATGTGCTCGACCTGGGCAGTCGGCTGGATGAGGCCTACCGGGACACGCCGGGGCTGAGTAGCGAAGGACCCCCAAGGCCGTCTCGCAGAGCACTCGCCGCCGACGTGGTGGTCGCGATCGTCCTGACGGTCATCGCGGTGACCGTATCGGTGAAATATGTCGAGAATCAGTCCGGAGTGATCGAGTACTTACGGCTCCGACCTGCCACTGCGCCCCTGCCGCCGGTTCCTGATCTCCCGCCAGTGCCTGATCCCCCGACCGACCGCCCACCACCTCCTGATGTCCTGTCCCCACCCCCTGGCAACCCGTCCGGCAACGAGCCGGCCCAGCCTCTCCCCTGGGATCCGACCGCGTTCCTGGTGGCGCTGACGGCGTTGCCGCTGGCGGCGCGGCGCCGGTACCCGCTCATCACCTTCTGGGTGGTGCTGGCCGCCGCGCTGGCCACCCACGCGAGTGCCACCTGGATCACCGTGCTGGCCTGCGCTGTCGCCGCGTACGGTGCCGTCGTCCACAGCCGTAACCGGTTCCTGGCAATGGGTGGCCTCGTGCTCGCGGCCGGGCTCGCCGGTGGCGCGTTCCGGGACGTCGCGCCTGGGCTGCCGAGTTGGATGGGGCCGTTCGTCGTCCTGCTGAGCGTCGGCGTCTTCGGGAGCTTCGTCCGTTTCTGGCGGCGCCAGCTGGGCGCCAGCCGGCATCGGCTCGCCGAACTGCAGCAGGCGCAGGCAAACGCCATGCGCAGGGCTGTCGCGGAGGAGCGCTCCCGGATCGCCGCCGAACTCCACGATGTGGTGACCCACAATGTCAGCGTGATGGTGATCCAGGCCGGCGCGGCCCGAAAGGTCATGGACGTGGAGCCGGAGCAGTCGAAGCAGGCTCTGATCGCGATCGAGTCCGGCGGCCGGGCCGCCATGGCCGAACTGCGCAACGTCATGGGCCTGCTCGCCGGCCCGGGCGGCGAGCGTCTCGACGGGCCTTCCGACGGGCTCGAACCCCAACCCGGGCTCGACCAGCTCGAAGCCCTGGTGGAACGGGTCCGCGCCGTCGGCGTGCCGGTGCGCGTCAAGGTGTCGCCGCCTGGGCCGCTGCCTCCTGGGATCGACCTCGCCGCCTACCGCGTCGTGCAGGAGGCCCTCACCAACACGATCAAGCACGCGGCCGGGGCCGCCGCGTTCGTGACGATCGGTCATGACGGCGACTGGCTGGAGATCGAGGTGACGGACACCGGTGGAGTACGGAGCGCCGGGCCCCGGACCGGCGACGGCAGGGGGCTGATCGGGTTGCGCGAGCGGCTCGGTATCTACGGCGGGACTCTGGACGCCGGACGGACTGCCGAGGGCGGATTCCGGATCAAGGCCCGCGTCCCGTGGAGGACACCATGACCGAGCGGTTGCGCGCCGTCATCGCCGACGACCAGGCCCTGGTACGCACGGGATTCCGCATGATCCTCGCCGCCGACGGCATCGACGTGACGGCCGAGGCCGCCGACGGGGACGAAGCCGTCGCCGCGGTCCGCCGTACCAGGCCCGACGTCGTGCTCATGGACATCCGGATGCCGCGGATGGACGGCCTCGAAGCCACCCGGCGGATCCTCGCGGGCGGCGCCGAGGACACCCGCGTGCTGATCCTGACCACCTACGACCTCGACCACTACGTGTACGCCGCGCTCGCCGCCGGGGCGAGCGGGTTCCTGCTCAAGGACGTCACCCCCGAACACCTGGTGGCCGCGGTACGCCTGGTGCGCTCCGGCGACGCCCTGCTCGCGCCCACCATCACCCGCCGCCTGGTCGAACGTTTCGCCCGCCGCGACAACGTGAAGCCCACTCTCCACCGCGATCTGTCCCAGCTGACGCCTCGGGAACTGGACGTGCTGCGCCTGCTCGCCACCGGCCTGAGCAACGCCGAACTCGCCGACCAGCTGACCCTCAGCGTGACCACGGTGAAGACCCACGTCGCGCGCATCCTGTCCAAGCTCGGCCTGCGTGACCGGGTCCAAGCCGTGGTGGTCGCCTACGAGACCGGCCTGATCTCCCCCGGCGGCGCCGGTTGACCTTCAAGGGAGGATCTTAGGTGTAGTACCAGTCGAGGCACTCCCACTGCTCGTCCGGGACGCCGGCCGGATTGGGCCGTTGGCCGTTCTCGTAGCGGATGTAACAGGCGGCGTAGCGAGCGCTGGATTGGCCGATCATGGATGTGTAGACCCTGGTGTCGCAGGAATAGCCCACGTCCTTGTAGTAGGTGGCGTGGTGGTACCACCCGTACGGGGTCCACAAGTCGGCGCGGAGTTTGAGGTAGTAGCCGTTGTTCTTCAGCCACTCGCAATCATCGCGAATGAATCTGGCCCATTGGGCATCGCACCCGCTCGATCGCCTCAGCTCCAGGCCGTAGTCGTCCGTCGGTAGGTTGTTGTGGGACCAATACCTCCAGCGAACTGTGGAGCCGCCGTTGCTGGAGCAGCCGCTGCTCTGGGGGTTCACACCCGTACAGCCGGTGTTCCAGCACAGGGCAGTCGCACCGGCCGGCGCCGAGTTGGCGGTGAACAGCGCCGTGGCCGTGAAAAACGTGAGCACGGCGATGGCGCACCTGATGAGGTTATGCATTTCGCTCCCCGTTGTCGGCCCTGCTCTGGAGGCAGGGCTGCCGATCGAGGCCATTGAAAAGGGCCAACGGGGTGAGCGGCCACGACCGATGAATTCTCCGCACAAGGCCGCACAGCGTTGATGGGGCCGCAAAGTGTCGATCAAGGCTCCCGACCGGCGCAAGGTGGCCACCAAGCTGAACGAGTAATCCCAGTGACAACTTCTGGCGAATTCGACTTCCCAGGCGGGCGGACAACGATCTGCAAGGCCCTCGACGAGGAGTTCACCCCTCTCGAGGAAAACTACTCACGGCACCGGGTCGGAGCTCCACGTGCTCATGGCCAAATGGAAGGAGAGTCCGACTGAATCAGGGCCGTTCCGCCGGACACCGTCCAGACCCGGGGACTTTTCTCCAGTATGCGGGCAAGGCAACTAATCTGGGCAGATGTCTCTATTTCGTTAGCCATGAAGCTTTTTCATTTACGGACGGCGCGCGCGTCGAACTGCCCACAGAGAAGCCTTCGCCCATCTCGCGGTGCTCCGCCGTGAGATCGCCGCCCAGGCCCGCGAATACCGTTACGAGCAGAACCGGCCGCCTCACCTGTTCACAAATATTGTGGCCGCATTGCCCGGTACCAGCGCCTAAAAAGCCAAAACCCTAACTAGGGGCGTTTAATTCATTTTTGGGCTATGTCGTGTAAATCGTCCCCACCTCCTGGCAGGTCGAGTGGGGGTCACACCATCTCACCGACCACTCGTGGCGGTGAGATCACGAGCGGACCGGGGTGGAGCGGGCGTAGCGGGCGGTGAGGTCGCGGATGTGGTCGATGAGTTCCGGGGGGCCGGTGACCTCGAAGTCCAGGTCGAGCATGCCGAGGTAGACGGCGAGCGTATTGAGGGAGTCCGCGCCGGTGTGCAGTACGCAGGTGTGCTCGTCCAGAGCCTCCACCACGCCGACGGCGGGGTTGACGCGCTCGGTCACGACCTCGGCGGGCGCGTGGACGACGACCCGGGATCGATAGCGCCAGGCCGCGGCTGAGACTCCCCGCGCGACGTACGCGGCCGCGCCGCCCTCGGGCGGATCGCGAGGGGGGAAGCGGGGGCCGGTGGGGACGCGCGGTTCGACGCGGTCGACCCGGAAGGTGCGCCAGTCCTGGCGGTCGACGTCCCACGCGACCAGGTACCAGCGGCGGCCCCACGACACCAGCCGGTGCGGTTCGACGGTCCGGACGCCGGTGGATCCATCGTGGGCGCGGTAGTCGAACCGCAGCCGCTCCTGGTCGCGGCAGGCCGCGGCGAGCGTGGTCAGCACGCTCGGGTCGACCGCCGGTCCTGGGCGGTCCGCGGGCACGGGTTCGGTGTACGTCTGCAGCGTGTTGACCCGGTACCGCAGCCGGGAGGGGAGCACCTGTTCCAGCTTGGCGAGCGCGCGCACCGAGGTCTCCTCGATGCCGGTGACGCTTCCGCCGGCGGCGGTGCGCAACCCGACCGCCACGGCCACCGCCTCGTCGTCGTCGAGCAGGAGCGGCGGCATGGCGGTGCCGGCGCCCAGCCGGTAGCCGCCGTCGGTGCCCCGGGTCGCGTTCACCGGATATCCGAGGTCGCGCAGCCGTTCGACGTCGCGGCGCACGGTCCGCTCGCTCACATTCAGCCGCTCCGCGAGGGCCGCGCCGGACCAGTCCCGCCTGGCCTGCAACAACGACAGCAGGCGGAGCAGCCGCGCCGAGGTCTCCAACATGTTCCCCAGCATGCCAGGACTTCAGGACAGAACCTGACCGGAAGGGTCCGTAGCGTACCTGTCATGAGCGAAAACACCGAGATCAAGCCGTTCCGCATCGACATCCCGCAAGCCCAGCTGGACGACCTCCGCAGCCGCCTCGACCGCACCCTCTGGCCGGACGAGATTCCCGGCACAGGCTGGGACTACGGCGTTCCGGTGGAGTACGTGCGCAGGCTCGCCGAGTACTGGCGCGACGGGTACGACTGGCGCGCCCACGAGGCCGAGATCAACCGGTTTCCGCAGTTCACCACCGAGATTGACGGGCAGAACATCCACTTCCTGCACGTCCGCTCGCGGCACGAGAACGCCCTGCCGCTGATCCTCACGCACGGCTGGCCGGGCTCGATCGTGGAGTACCTGAAGGTCATCGAGCCCCTCACCGACCCCGAGGACCCGGCGCAGGCGTTCCACGTGGTGATCCCGTCACTGCCCGGCTTCGGCTTCTCCGGCCCGACCAGGGAGAGAGGCTGGAACCGGTACCGCACCGCCAAGGCGTGGGCGGAGCTGATGCGGCGGCTGGGCTACGACCGCTACGGCGCCGTCGGCAACGACGGCGGCTCGCTCGTCTCGCCCGAGGTCGGGCGGCTCGATCCCGAGCACGTCGTCGGAGTGCACGTCACCCAGCTCTTCTCGTTCCCGTCCGGCGATCCGGCCGAGTTCGAGAAGATCACCCCGGAGGAGCAGAAAGGGCTGGAAGTGCTGCAATGGTTCTACGACACCAAGATGTCGTTCAACACCCTGCACTCGCAGCAGCCGCAGACGTTGTCGTACGCGATCTTCGACTCGCCGGTCGGGCTGCTGGGCTGGAACGCGCAGCTCTTCGGGGACCTCGTCGACGCCGACTTCATCCTGACCAACACGATGTTCTACTGGCTGACCGGCACCGCGACGTCGGCCACCCGCTTCTACTACGAGGACGCGCACGCAGAGCACCCCGAAGGGCCCACCACCGTCCCGACCGGCCTCGCGATGTTCGACGGCGACTTCGTCTCCATGCGCACGTTCGCGGAGCGCGACCACCAGAACATCGTGCACTGGAAGTCGTACGACCGCGGCGGCCACTACGCCGCCCACATCGTGCCGGACGTGCTGACCGAGGACCTGCGCGCCTTCTACGCCCGCCTGCGCTGACCGGCCCGTCAGCGCGGGGGCGCGCAGGACGCGCGGGTGATGAGTTTGGCGCCCACGCGGTAGGAGCGGCCGGTGCCGTGCTCGCCGGGGGAGCGTTTCTCGATCTGCTGGAGGAGCAGGTCCATGGCCAGCTCGCCCAGTTCCCGCGCGCCGTTGTCGACCACGGTCACGGCGGGCTGCCACCAGCGTAGCCAGGGGATGTCCTCGTAGCAGATCAGCGAGAGCCGGCCGGGAATGTCGATCCCGGCGGCCACCAGGGTGGGCAGGACGCCGAACACGGCTTCGTGGTTGGCCGTGAACAGGGCCGTCGGGTTCTGGCGGAGCAGGCGGGTGGTCGCCTCGGCGCCGAAGGCGGGGTCGAAGGGCCCGCGCTCGACGAGGTCCTGCTCGACCTGGCGGCCGCGTTCGCGCAGCGCCTGCTCGTAGCCCGCGAAACGTTCCCGTCCCGAGTTGGTCGTCAGTTCGCCGCCGATGAAGGCGATCCGCTCGTGCCCGAGGTCGAGCAGGTGGGTGGTGGCGGCGTGCGCGCCCTCGCGGTCGGCCGCGAGCACGCTGGGGGCGGCGCTCTCGGCGGCGGCCCGGATGACGCTGACCATCCCGATGCCCTCGGCTAGGAGCGCGTTGGTGAGCGCCGCGTTCTTGCCGGTCCCGATCATGATCAATCCATCCACGCCGTACGCGGCGAGGGTGCGCAGGAACGACTCCTCGCGGCGCGGGTCGGCGTCGGTGATGCAGAGCATCACCTGGTAGTTCTCAACGGCGGCCCGCCGCTGCACCACCTCGGCGATGGTGTGGAAGGAGGCGTTGATCAGGTTGTTCAGGACCAGGCCGATGAGGTGGGACTGGCGGGAGCGCAGGGTGCTGGCGGCGCGGTTGGGGCGGTAGCCGAGTTTGGCCGCCGCCTCTTCCACGGCGGCCCTCGTCTCCGGGGAGATCAGCAGGGAACCGCTCAGGGCACGTGACGCGGTGCTCCGTGACACGCCCGCCGCGCCCGCGACGTCCTTCAACGTGATCGCCATCCTGCTCCTTGCTGGGATCGATCCCATCCTATCCCGCGATCTTCTCAGATGGGAATTCCGCGCTGCCATGTTTCCGGGAAATTGAACAGGTAAAAAGCATGTTTCTTGCTTGACCGGAACCGGTCTACGGGCGCAACCTTATGCAATCGATCCCACAAACGTGGAGCGTAGCAGAGACCCCGGGGGACCCATGGATCGCGACGACGTCAGCTGGCGGGGCTACTGGCCGGCCGCGCCGACACCCTTCACCGAGGATGGAGCGCTGGACGAGCAGGCGTGGCGCGCGCTGCTCCGGCTCTACGCGGCGCAGGGGGTGCACGGAGTCCTGGTCAACGGGAGCACCGGTGAGTGGTTCAGCCAGACGCCCGCCGAGCGTCGCCGAGTCGCCGAGATCGCCGTGGCCGAACTCTCCGGGCGGATCCCGGTGGTCGTCGGCGTCACCGCCTACACCCCCGGCGAGGCGATCGAGCTGGCCAGGCACGCGGCCGAGGCGGGCGCGGACGGCGTGCTCGCCACCCCGCCGCCGTACGTCCATCCGGGTCCCGAGGAGATCCTCGCCTTCTTCCGGGAGGTCAGCTCGGCCACCGACCTGCCGTTCATGGTCTACAACTGGCCGCGCGGCGTCAGCGTCGACATCTCCGCCCACCCCGGGCTCATGCGGCGCCTGGCCGACCTGGACCACGTCGTGGCGATCAAGGACAGCACCGGCGACTGGCTGCGCATGCTCGGCACCGTCGAGGCCGTGAGCGACCAGGTCCGGGTCTTCGGCAGCTTCGTGCACCGGCGCGGCCTGGCCGTGCTGATGGAACTGGGCGGCGACGGCAACATCGACGGGGGAGGGCTGGGCGCGCCGTTCGCGGTGCCGTACTACGACGCGGTCGCGGCCGGGAACGCCAAGGCCGCCCGCGGCTGGGCCGACCGGTACGCGGGGCTCTCCACCCGCCTGATCAACCCCGACTACAGCGGCGTGTACGGCACGCCGATCGCCCAGCTCAAGGCCGCCATGGCGATCCTCGGGCAGCCGGGGGGACACCTCAGGCCGCCGCTGCTGCCGATCGGCGACACGGCGACACTCGACGCGATCGGCGCGGTCCTGCGGGAGTCCGGCCTGGCCGAAGCCCGGGGTGAGCGATGACCCGGACCGCGACGATCATCGTCGACGACCGCCCGGTGACCGCCGTGGCGGGCGTGAGCCTCACCGCCGCGCTCGTCGGCGACCGCCGGTGGGCGCTTCGCCGCAACCCGGTCGACGGCGGGCCGCGCGGCCCGTTCTGCGGGATGGGCGTGTGCTTCGAGTGCGAGGTGACCGTGGACGGCGTGCCCTCGGTCCGCGCCTGCCTCACCAGGATCCGGCCCGGCATGCGCGTCGACACCGGAGCGCCCGATGATCGTTGAGCGTGACGTCGTCGTCGTGGGCGGCGGGCCCGCGGGGCTCACCGCCGCCGCCCGGCTGGCATCGGCCGGGCTGACCGTGACGATCCTGGACGAGCAGCCCGAACTCGGCGGTCAGTACTACCGGCGGCCGGCGCCCGAGGTCGCCAGGCGCTGGGGCGACCACCGCCGCGAAGGCGGCGAGCTGATCGCCGAGGCGCGCGCGGCGGGGGTGGAATGCCGCCCGGGCCATCTGGTCTGGGGGCTGGCCGACGACGGCCGCACGCTCCTCGCCGAGGATACGGCCGGGTCGCCGGTCCGGTTGCGGGGCCGCGCCATCGTGCTCGCCACGGGCGCCTACGAGCGGGCCCTCCCCTTCCCGGGGTGGCAGCTCCCCGGCGTGACCACGCCCGGCTTCGCCCAGCACCTGGCGGCGAGCGACCACACCCCGATCGGGGAGCGGGTCGTGCTGGCGGGCTCGGGGCCGTTCCTGCTGCCGGTCGCCTGCTCGCTGCTCGCGCTCGGGGTGAAGGTGGCCGGCATCGCCGAGGCGGGCACGCCGTACCGGCTGGGACGGCGGGCGCTGGGCGCGCTGCGCCACCCCGCGCGGCTGCGCGAACTGGCCGGGTACGCCGCGCGGCTGGCCCGCGCCCGGGTGCCGATCTGGCAGGGCACCGTGGTGCTCCGCGCCGACGGCCGCGACCGCGTCTCCGCCGTGACGCTGGCCGCCGCCGCGCGCCCCGGCCTGGCCGTCCGGACCGTCGAGGTCGACGCCCTGTGCGTCGGGTACGGCTTCCGCCCGCAAACCGACCTGGCCCGCATGCTGGGCTGCGAGGTCGTCGCCGACGCGGCCACCGGCGACGCGATCCCGGTCACCGACGCGGCCGGCCGCTCCTCCCGCCCGGACGTGTACGTCGTGGGCGAGGCCGCCGGGATCGGCGGCGCGCACCTGGCCAAGGCGCGGGGGCTCGCGGCAGCCCACGCCATCCTCACCCGCGAGACCGGCCACCCCACCCCTCCCGCCGAGGCGCGCTCGCTCGCCCGCCTCGGCCACTTCGCCGCCCTCACCGACGCGCTCTACCCCAGCCCGGCCCTCCTCCTCGACACGCTGCTCCCCGCCCTGCCCGACAGCACGCTGGCCTGTCGCTGCGAGTCCGTCACCGTCGGCGAGCTCCGCGCCGAAGCCACCGGAGACGTCAACGCCGCCAAGGCCAGGACCCGCGCGGGCATGGGCCCCTGCCAGGGGCGCGTGTGCGGCTTCGCCGTCGCGGGACTCGTCGGGGGCGACACGGTCTTCCCTTCGCGGATCCCGGTACGCCCGGTGCGGATCGCGACGCTGCTCCAGCTCGCCACGGAAGGCGAGACCGCATGAAGCGCACCGCGGACGTCGTCATCGTCGGGGCCGGAGTGCTGGGCGCCGCGGCGGCCTGGCAGCTGGCCCGCGGCGGAAGCCGGGTCGTGATCTTCGACCGGGGCGCACCCGGCCGCGAAGGCTCCGGGACGACGGCGGGCAACCTGCACGTGCAGGCCGTGCACACCCGGCGCCCCGGCCAGGAGGTGCCCCTCGACAGCGCCAAGTTCCTGCCGTTGCAGCGGGCGGCCAGCGACCGGTGGGAAAGCGTGGAAGACGACCTGGAAACCTCGGTCGAACTGCGGCGGAGCGGCGGATTCACCATCGCGGAGACCCCCGACCAGTGCCAGGAGCTGAAGGAGAAGCACACCTGGGAGGCGGCCGCCGGGATCCCGACCGAGGTCCTCGACGGCGACGCCGCCCGTGCGGCGCTGCCGCTGCTCGGCCCCACGGTCGCCGCCGCAACCTGGTGCGAAAGGGACGGCTACGCCAACCCGTTGAAGGTCACCCCGGCCTACCTGGCCGCGGCGGCCCGGCACGGGGCCGAACTCGTGCCGTACGCCCCGGTGCGGGAGATCACGCGGCGCGGCGCGACCTGGCGGGTCAAGGCGGGGGAGCACGTCGTGGAAACCCCCGTGGTGATCGACGTGGCCGGGCCGTGGCTGGGCGAGATCGCCGCGCGGGCCGGGATCCGGCTGCGGATGACGCCGGTGGCGATCCAGATGCACGCCACCGTGCGCGCCCCCGTCACCCTGTCCCACCTGGTCCAGCACATCGGCGAAGGGCTGTCGGTGAAGCAGGTCACCGCGGGCAACCTGCTCATCGGCGGCGGCTGGCCGGCCGGGAGCCTGAACCTGGCGGGCAGGAGCGCGACCAGCACGCGCAGCCTGCTGGGCAACGTGGCCCTGGCCGTACGGGTGCTGCCCTTCATCCGGGACCTGCGGCTGCTGCGCGCCTGGGCGGGACCGCTGGCGGCCACCCCCGACGAGATGCCGCTGATCGGCGAGGTGCCCGGCGAGCCCGGCTTCCTGGTGGCCGGCGGGACGTACGCGTTCACGTTCGCGCCGCTGTGGGGCGAGACGCTGCGCCGCCTGGCCGAGGGCGCGCCGCCGCCGGTGGAGATCGCCGACCTCGGGCCCGACCGGCTCATGACCCAACCGATGACGCACGAAGGGAGACAGCGGTGCTGACACTGACCGGCGGGCACGTGGTGGACGTACGCTCCGGGCGGATCCGCCGGAACGTCAACGTGGTGGTGCAGGACGGGCGGATCGAGCGGATCACCGCCGCCGCCCCGCCACCGGAGGCGGCCACCGTCGAGCTGGGCGGCAGGTACGTCCTGCCCGGCCTGATCTCGGTGCACACCCACCTGTCGGTGCGCTACCCGTTCTCCGCCATCGACGAGTCGGAAGATTCTGGACTCACGGCCCTGCGGGCGCTGTCGCGGGCCCAGGACGCCCTCCACGCCGGGGTCACCACGATCCGCTGCGTGCACGAGCAGAACCGCGCCGACCTCCTGGTGCGCACGGCCGCCGAGCAGGGCTGGGTGGCCGCGCCGCGCATCGTCGGCGCGGGCCGCGCGATCTCCACGACCGGCGGCCACGGCCACGGGAGCGCCTGCTCCTACGCCGACGGCCACGACGGCTTCCTGCGCGCCGCCAGGCAGGAGCTCGCGGCGGGCGCCGACCTGCTCAAGATCTTCATCACCGGCGGCATCGCCCACCAGGGCGAGTCGTTCACCGGCGCGCAGATGACGGCGGAGGAGATGCGGGCGGTCGTCCGCGCCGCCGAGGAGCACGGCACCTACGTCACCGCGCACGCCGGATCCGGATCGGCGATCAGGGAGGCGCTGCACGCGGGGGTGCGCGGCTTCGAGCACGCCTACGAGCTGGACGAGGACACGGCCGCGCGGATGGCGGAGCGGCGCGTCTACCTCACCCCCACCCTGTGCGTCACCCGCTGCCCGGAGTGGATGGCCGAGCACGACTTCACGGCGTGGCAGATCGAACGCGCGCTGGAGGTCGGCCCCGGCCACCTGGCCAGCATCCGCCGGGCCATCGCCGCCGGCGTCGCCGACCCCGCCGACCCGCGGGCCCCGGGCATCACCATGCTCGCCGGCACCGACTACCCGCCGGGCGAGCCGATCGAGGACACCGTGGTCGCGGTCCGCGAGATGGAGTTCCTGGCGGAGGCCGGTCTCGACCCGGCCCAGACGCTGCGCGCCGGCACCCTCGACGCGGCCCGCCTGGTCGGGCTTGCGGGCCGGGCGGGCTCCGTCGAGGAGGGCTACCTGGCCGACCTGATCGTCACCGACCGCGACCCGCTCGGGGACGTCTCGGCGCTGCGCCGCATCCCCTTCGTCATGCAGGCCGGGCGGATCGTCCGCGACGACCTGCCCGCTCCCCGGCACGGAGGTGCCCTGTGAAATCGGCGATCCGCTTCGCGGTGGACATCGGCGGCACGTTCGTCGACGCCATCGCCTACGACGAGACGACCGGCGAGCTGAGGCTGCACAAGGCCCCGACCACGCCCGGCTCGCCCGCCCGCGGCGTGTTCGACGCGGTCGGCGGCCTCGCGGACCGGCTCGACGACGTCGAGGCGTTCGTGCACGGCACGACGCTCGGCCTGAACGCCATCCTCCAGCGCCGGGGCGCGGACGTCGGGATCATCACCAACGAGGGGTTCCGCGACCTGCTGGAGATCGCCCGGGCGAACGTCCCCGCGGCGCACATGTACGACTTCTCGTACGCGCCCCCGCCGCCGCTCGTGCCCCGCCGCCACCGCACCGGCGTACCCGGCCGGATGGACGCACAGGGCGCCGAGGTGACGGAACTCGACGAGGACGCGGTGCGCGAGGCGGGCCGCCTCCTGGTGGAGGAACGCGGGCTGCGCTCGCTGGCGATCTGCTTCCTGCACTCCTACGCCAACCCCGCGCACGAGCGGCGGGCCGCCCGGATCCTGCGCGCGGCCTACCCGGACGTATCGGTCTCGACCTCGACCGACATCACCAGGGAGTACCGCGAGTACGAGCGCACCAGCACCGTCACCCTCGACGCGTACATCAGGCCGGTGCTCAACGACTACATCGGCGCCCTGGAGGGCGGCCTGGCAGACGCGGGGCTCACCCGCCCGCTGCACATCATGCGCTCGGGCGGCGGCGCGATGACCGCAGAGCTGGCCCGGCGCGCGCCGCTGATGACCGTGCTGTCCGGCCCCGCCGGCGGCGTGGTGGGCGCGTCCTTCCTGGCCCGCGAGCAGCACCTGCCCAAGCTGATCTCCTTCGACGTCGGCGGCACCAGCGTGGACTGCTGCGTGATCGAGGACGGCGAGCCGGGGGAGGTGCACGAGGCGGCGATCGACGGTTTCCCGCTGCTCATCCCCATTTTCGACATCCGTACGGTGGGCGCGGGCGGCGGCTCGATCGCCTGGATCGACGAGGGCCTGCTCAAAGTCGGCCCGCACAGCGCCGGCGCTGTTCCCGGGCCGGTGGCGTACGGCGCGGGCGGCACCGAGCCGACCGTCACCGACGCCGCGCTGGTGCTCGGCTACCTGGACCCCGCGGCGTTCCTGGACGGCGAGATGGCCATCGACGCCGGCGCCGCGCGCGCCGCGATCGAGACCGAGCTCGCCGTCCCCCTCGGCGTGACCGTCACCCAGGCGGCGGCGAGCGTCTTCCAGGTCCTGCTGGCCCGCACGGTCGGCGCGCTGCGCGAGATCACCGTCGAACGCGCCCTGGACCCGCGGGAGTTCGCCCTGCTCGCCTACGGCGGCGCCGGTCCGCTGCTCGGCCCGATGCTGGCCCGCGAGATGGGCATCGCCACGACCCTCATTCCGCGGGTCCCGGCCGCGTTCTCCGCCTTCGGCATGCTGATGTCGGACCTGGAGTACGAATTCGCCACCACCGTGCTGCGTCCGCTGAGCGACGCCACCCTCGCCGCCGTCGAACCCGCCTTCGCCGAGCTGGAGCAGCAGGGCGAGGAGGTGCTGTCCACGCAGGGCATCAAGCCCGAGGACCGCAAGCTGATCCGCCGCCTCGACGTGCGCTACCACGGCCAGGAACACAGCCTCGGCATCGACCTGGCCCCCGGCGACACGGCCGCCACCGTGCTGTCCCGCTTCAACGCCCAGCACGAGGCCAGGTACGGCCACGCGATGCCGGACGCGGGCCAGATCCTCACCCTGCGGGTGCGCGCGGTGGGAAAGCTGGCCAAACCAGGGCTGCGCGAGCTGCCGGCCACCGGCCCGGGCCGCGCGCGACCCGCCGGTTCCCGCCCGGCCTTCGACGTCGCGACCGGCGAGGTCACCCCCTTCCAGGTGTACCTCAGGGACTCGCTGGCGCCCGGCCACACGCTGCGCGGCCCGGCGATCGTCGAGGAGGGCACCTCGACCACCGTGATCTTCGCCGACCAGCGGCTCACGGTCGACGGCTACGGACAACTGCTGGTCACCGGCGCTGGAGGAGACGATGACTGAACCGCTGGACGGGGCCACCGTCGAGGTGATCCGCAACTACCTGGTCTCGGTGGGCGAGCAGATGCGCCGCACCCTGGTCAGAGCCGCGTTCAATCCGGTGATCTACGAGGTGCTGGACTTCGGCATCTCGATCTACAACGCCGACCTGGAGCTGACGGCGGAGGCGGCGGGGATCACCTCCTTCCTCGGCGCGAACGACCACGCCATCGTCAAGGGCGTCGAGTACGTCGGGCGGGAGAACCTCCGCCAGGGCGACGTCTACCTGCTCAACTATCCGTACTGGAGCGGCGCGCACTCCTACGACGCGATGCTGTTCGCGCCCGTCTTCCGCCCCGGGCACGAGGGTCCCGCCGCCTACCTGGCCGTGCGCGCGCACTGGATGGACCTCGGGGCGAAGGCCCCCGGATACGTCCTGGACTCCACGGACATGCACCAGGAAGGGCTGATCTTCCCGGGCACGAAGATCGTGAGCCGGGGTGAGGTCGTCCGCGACATCGTCGAGCTCATCCGCTTCAACTCCCGCCTGCCCGACCTGACCATCGGCGACTTCCACGCCCAGCTGGCGTCACTGCGCACCGGCGAGAACCGGCTGGCGCAGGTCTGGGAGAAGTTCGGCGGGCCGACCGTGGACCAGGCCGTACGCCAGATCATCGAGCACGGCGAGCGGGTCGCGCGCAAGGCCGTGGCGGCGCTGCCCGACGGCACCTGGACGGCCTTCGACTACTGCGACGACGACGGCATCACCGACGACCTGATCCGGATGGAGGTCAAGGTCACCATCGCCGGTGAGCGCATGGAGGTCGACTTCAACGGTTCGGACGGCGCGGTCGCCGGGCCGGTCAACCTGCCCATCGGCGCCACCGAGAGCCTGGCCAAGGCGATCTACAAGGAGCTGACCACCGCGACGGAGCCGTCCAACGCGGGGCACTACCGGGCGCTGGCGATCAAGGCGGATCCCGGCAACTTCTTCCACGCCGTCTACCCGGTCGCGACCTTCACCCAGTGGAGCGGCATCGTCGCCTTCGAGCTGATGCACAAGGCGCTGGCCCAGGTGCTGGACTCCATTCCCGCCTCCTCGGGGGGCGACGAGCCCGGGTTCATGGCGCTCGGGCACGATCCGCGTACCGACGCCGACTATGTGATCAGCAACAACGAGGGCATCGGCTGGGGCGCGAGCAGGGACCACGATGGCGCCAACGCCCAGCAGCACCCCTCGCAGAGCGTGGTGCGCAACACCCCGATCGAGGTGCTGGAGCACAAGGCGACCCTGTTCCACGAGCGGCTCGAACTGATCCCCGACTCCGGCGGCGCGGGCCGGCACCGCGGCGGCCTGGGCGTGCTCAGGCAGGTCCGCTACCTGGCCGACGGCGAGGTGCTGTCGATGAAGAAGAAGAGCAAGACCCGCCCCTGGGCGCTGCACGGCGGCCAGGAGTCCGAGCCCAGCGAGATGGTGCTGTGGCCGGAGACCGACCGCGCCAAGCGGGTCGGAATGTACCGCGCGGCGATGCGGGCGGGGGACCGGTTCGTGAACCGGACCGCGGGCGGCGGGGGATACGGCGATCCGCTGGAACGCGATCCAGCCGCGGTGGTGGCCGACGTGCTGGACGGCTACGTCAGCGCCGAGGTCGCCGAGCAGATCTACGGGGTGATCGTCGATGAGACCGGCGGCTGGCGGCCCACACCCGCCAGAGCCGAAAACCACGAAGGGTAACAGCCGATGCACCGCTCCCATATCCCGCCCAAACTGATCTCCATCCTCCTCCTCGGTTCGCTGGCCCTCGCGGCGTGCGGCGGCGCCGGCGAGCAGAGCGGCTCGACCGGCTCCACCGGCGGCGCCGACCCGCGCAAGCAGACACTGATCATCGCCGAGAACGAGCCGCCGGCCACGTTCGACCCGGCCCAGGCGGACAACTCCACCGTGGACGAGGTGGTCATCCCCGCCTACGACACCCTGGTCCGGTACGAGGGCGACAAGCTCAGCCCCTCGGTGGCCACGGAATGGGCCTTCGCCGCCGACGGGAAGAGCCTCGACGTCACCCTGCGCGGCGACGTGACCTTCCACGACGGCGCCAAGCTGACCGCCGCCGACGTGGCGTACACGCTGGACCGCATCGCCAAGCTCAAGATCGGTGTGGCCTCGCTGATGAGCGCCTACGACTCGACCACGGTCACCGACGACACCCACCTGACGATCAAGCTGAAGCAGGCGTACTCGCCGTTCCCCGCCGCGCTGACCAGGGTCTACCTGCTCAACTCCGCGCTGGTGAAGACCAACGCGGGCGCGGATGACGGGCAGCAGTGGCTGGCCGCAGGCGACGCCGGGTCGGGGCCGTACAAGCTGGCCGGGTACACCCCCAACCAGGAGGCCAAGTTCGTCAAATTCGACGGCTACTGGGGCGGCTTCACCGGCCAGGCGACCAACGTGGTATTCCGCTACCTGCCGCAGGCGGCGACCCAGAAGACCTCGCTCACCAGCGGCGACATCGACATCGCGATGGACATCGACCCCAACGACTGGGCCGGTCTGGAAAGCTCCGGCTACGTGGTGAACAAGGCCGACACCAACGTGCAGCTGTACGTGTTCTTCAAGATGAAGGACTCCCCGCTGGCCGACAAGGCGCTGCGCGAGGCCATCGCCTACTCCTACGACTACGACCAGCACGTCTCGGCGATCCTCAAGGGCGCGGGCAAGAAGGCCGTGGGCGTGCTGCCCAGCGCGATGTCCTGTTTCGACCCGACCGTGCCGCAGCCCGGCCGCGACCCGGAGAAGGCCAAGAGCATCCTCGCCGCCGCCGGCCTCAAGGACGTCACCCTGACGATGACCTACCTGAAGGCGACGGCCGAGATGGAGCAGGCGGCCACGCTGCTCCAGTCGAACCTGGCGGAGGTGGGCATCACCCTCCAGCTTGAGGCGATCACCTACCCGCAGTACGCGGAGAAGCTGAAGAGCAACGCCACCACTCCCGACCTCGGCATGATCTACGCCTTCCCGCCGTACCCGGACCCCGACTCGGTCCTGTACCTGCTGTTCGACTCCAAGTTCATCAACAACGGCCAGAACAACGGCGGCTACGACAACCCCGCGATCGACACCCTGGTCCGGGGCGCGCAGCAGCAGACGGACCTCGATCAGCGGTGCACGGCCTACAAGGAGGCCCAGCAGACCATCGCCGCCGACGTGCCCTCGGTCAACATGTCCAATCCGCAGTACGTGACGGTCCTGCGCGCCGGGCTGAACGGCTACGTCTACCAGCCCGCGCACCACCAGACCGTGGACGTCTACAAGATCCAGGTGGGCTGACCTCCCATGGGCCGCTTCCTGCTGCGGCGCCTGGTCACGAGCGTCGTCGTCCTGGCCGGGCTGGCGGTCGTCACGTTCCTGATGACCCAGGTCCTGCCCGGCGACCCGGCCAGGGCCGCGGCGGGGCGGAACGCGACGGCCGAGCAGGTCGCCGCGGTCCGCGCGCGGCTCGGTCTCGACCAGCCGCTGCCCGACCAGTTCTCCGGCTACCTGGGGCGGTTGCTCCACGGCGACCTCGGCACCTCGGTCTTCACCCAGCGGCCGGTGCTGGACGACGTGGCCGCCATGCTGCCCGCCTCGGTGGAACTGGTGCTGGCCGCGATGGCGATCAACATCGCGGTGGCCGTGCCGCTGGGCGTCTACGCCGCCTACCGGCGCGGCCGGGCGGCGGACGTCGCCGCCCGGCTCATCACCCTGCTCGGCGCGGCGGTGCCCGTGTTCTGGCTGGGGCTGATGCTCCAGCTCGTCTTCGCGGCCCAGCTGCGCCTGCTCCCGCTCACCGGCCAGCTCGCCTTCGGGCAGCAGGTGCCGGAGATCACCGGCATGATCTCGCTCGACGCGCTGCTGTCGGGGAACTGGACGGCCTTCGGCGACGCCCTGCTGCATCTCGTGTTGCCGGCCGTGACGCTGGCGGCGGCGTTCGTCGCCGTGGTGGCGCGGACGGTGCGCTCCTCCATGATCGCCACGCTGGACTCCGACTACATCACGCTGGCCCGGGCGACCGGCGCGTCGGAGCTCCGCGTGGTGGTGCGCCACGGCCTGCGCAACGCCCTGGTCCCGGCCAGCACGATCCTCGGCATGCAGCTCGGCTGGATGCTCGGCTCCACCGTGCTGGTCGAGGCCATCTTCGGCAGGACCGGCATCGGCGCGTACGCCGTGACGGCGGTCCTGCAGAACGACCTCTACGCCGTGATCGGCACCGTCCTGGTGATCGGAGTGGTCTTCGTGGTGATGAACGTCGTCGTGGACCTGGTCCAGCTCTGGCTGAACCCGCGCCTGCGCAAGGCGGCTGGCCGGGAGCGGCGGGCGGAGATCGCGGTGCGGGCATGACGCCGATCGATCGGATCGCCTTGGCGGTCGCCGTGCTCGTGGTGGCGCTCGCCGCGGTGGGCCCGTTGCTCGCACCCCACGACCCCTACGCCGTCGACCTGGCCAACGCGCTCCAAGGTCCCTCCGCCGCGCACTGGTTCGGCACCGACGTCAACGGCCGCGACGTGCTCAGCCGGATCCTGTACGGCGCCCGGGTCACCCTGCCCGCCACCGTGATCGTGATCGTCGCCGCCACGCTGATCGGCACCCTGATCGGCACGGTCGCCGCGCTCGGCGGGAGGGCCGTGGACGAGGTGCTGATGCGGCTCACCGACATCGGCCTGTCCCTGCCCTCGATCATCCTCGCCCTCGGGCTCGCCGCCGCGCTCGGCCCCGGCCTGCGGTCCGCGGTCATCGCCCTGGCCCTGACCTGGTGGCCCGGCTACGCCAGGCTGGTCCGCACCCTGGTCCGCGAGGTCAAGGACGCGGAGTACGTGGACGCGGCCCGCATGCTCGGCGTCTCCCGGGCCAGGCTCGTCTTCCGGCACATCCTCCCCAACGCCCTGAACAGCCTCTACGTCCAGACCACGCTGGATGTCTCCGCCGTGATGCTGGTCATCTCCGGCCTGTCGTTCGTCGGGGTGGGCGCGCAGGTGCCGTCCGCGGAGTGGGGGGCCATGATCGCCGCGGCCGCCAACAACCTCACCAACGGCTGGTGGGCGGTGGCCTTCCCCGGCCTGGCGATCCTGCTCACCGCCGTCGCCTTCAACCTGGTGGGCGACTGGCTGCGGGTACGCAACGACCCGACGATCCGGGAGGAGGTTCGATGACGTCCATCTTGCTGGCCGTACGAGATCTGCGGGTGTGCTATCCCGGGCCCGTTGAGGTCGTCCACGGCGTGGATCTCGACCTGGCGCGCGGCGAGAAGCTCGCCCTGGTCGGCGAGTCCGGCTCCGGCAAGTCCGTCACCGCCCGCGCGATCCTGCGGCTCGACCCCGACGCCACGCTGAGCGGGCGGGTCGAACTCGACGGCGCCGACCTGCTCACGCTGCCGCCCCGCCGGATGCGCGCCATCCGCGGCGCCCGCGTCGGCCTGGTGTTCCAGGACCCGCTCGCCGCCCTCAATCCCGTCATGACGATCGGCTGGCAGATCACGCAGCCGCTGGTCATCAGGGGCGTACCCAAGAAGGTGGCCAGGCGGCGCGGCGTCGACCTGCTCGCCCGCCTCGGCGTCCGCGACGCCGAGCGCCGCTTCGACGACTACCCCCACCAGTTCTCCGGCGGCATGCGGCAGCGTGTCGTCATCGCCATCGCGGTCATCGCCGAACCCGATCTGCTCATCGCCGACGAGCCGACCACCGCCCTGGACGTGCGCGTCCAGGCGCGGGTGCTGGAACTGTTGCACGAGCTGACCGACGAGCGCGACATGGCCGTCCTGCTCATCACCCACGATCTCGGCATCGTGGCCGGTTTCGCCGACCGGGCCGTGGTCATGCGGCACGGCCGGGCGGTAGAGACCGGCACAGTCGAGGACATCTACCACCGCCCCCGGCACGAGTACACCAAGGCGCTGCTGGCCGCCGTCCCCCGAATCGGCGGCGACCCCACCCGCCCGCTGGTCACGATCAAGGAGGGTGAACGGTGACCGAGCCCCTGTTGCGCGTGGCGAACCTGACGAAGAGCTTCGCCGGGCGCCGCGTGCTGTCCGGCGTCTCCTTCGAGGTCGCGCCGGGCGAGGTGCTCGGCCTGGTCGGCGAGTCCGGGTCGGGCAAGTCCACCACCGCGCGCTGCGTCGCCCGGCTGACCGAACCCGACGCCGGGCAGGTCGTCCTCGGCGGGCGCGACGTGCTCGCCGCCGGCCGCCGCGAGCTGCGGGTGCTCCGGCGCGACATGCAGATGGTCTTCCAGGACCCGTACGCGTCGCTGAACCCGCGCATGACCGTGGCCGCGCTGATCGAGGAGCCACTCGCCGTGCACGGGCTCGAACCCGACCGGCGGCTGCGCCGGAAGCGGGCCGCGGACCTGCTGGAGACCGTGGGCCTGTCGGCCGAGCACCTGGACCGCCATCCCCGGTCCTTCTCCGGCGGGCAGCGGCAGCGCATCTCCATCGCGCGGGCGCTGGCCGTGCGGCCCCGGCTGCTCATCTGCGACGAGCCGGTCTCCTCGCTGGACGTCTCGGTGCAGGCGCAGGTGCTCAACCTGCTGCGCGACCTGCGGCAGCGGCTGGGCCTGTCGATCCTGTTCATCGCCCACGACCTCGCGGTCGTCTACTACCTGTGCGACCGGGTCGCGGTCATGGAGCAGGGCGCGCTGGTCGAGATCGGCACGCGCGCGGAGGTGTACGGGAATCCGCGGCATCCGTACACCAGGTCCTTGCTGGACGCCGTGCCCGTGCCTGACCCCACCGATCGAGGGAGTCACCCATGAGAATGTTCGTCAACGGACAGGCGATGTCCGGAGGCAGCCTGAACACCGCCTTGAGCGGCGCACGCCTCCTCGGACCCGCCGAAACCGCACCCCGCTACCGGTTCTACTCGGTGCGGGATGAGTTCCCGGGCCTGCACCCGGTGATTGGCGACGGCGTGGCCGTCCCGGGAGAGCTATATGAGGTGACCTACGAGATCCTGCGCGAGGAGCTGCTTCCCCGCGAACCGCCCGAGCTGGAACTGACGGTGATCGAACTGTCCGACGGCTCGGGCTGCCTGTCCATGCGGATGCGCGCGGAGTCGCTGACCGCGCCCGGGGTGACGGACATCAGCGCCGCGGGCGGCTGGCGCGCGCACATGGCCGCGAGCGCGCGATGACGCCCGCTGAGACGGTGGTGCGCGGGGGAACGGTGGTCGAGGCGGGCTGGTCCGCGCCCGCCGACGTGTTCATCGCCGAGGGCCGGGTGACCGCCCTCGCCGTGCCCGGCACCCCCGCGCCGCGCGGCGCCACCGAGATCGACGCGTCCGGGACGCTCGTCATGCCCGGTGGCGTGGACCCGCACTGCCACGTGGGCTTCACCTCCGGCGAGTTCACCTCGCTCGACGACTACGCGCAGTGCACGACGGCCGCCGTGTTCGGCGGCACCACGACCATCGTCGACTTCGCGATCCCGCGCCCCGGCGAGCGGCCCGCCGATGTCGCGTACGCCCAGCGGGCGAAGGCCGGGCAGGGGCTGTGCGACAGCGCTCTGCACGCCTGCGTGGTCGAGTGGGACGAGACCGTGCCCGCCCAGCTCGGCGCGCTGGTCGCCGACGGCGTCGCCACCGTGAAGATGTTCACCACCTACCGCGGCGAGACCATGGCGAACGAGGACACCATCCTGCGCACCATGAAGACCCTGCGCGACCTCGGCGGTATGGTGGTGATCCACTGCGAGGCCGACCACATCATCGAGGACGCCCAGACCCGCTGCGCGGCCAGCGGCGCGATCGGCGCCGAGCACATGGCCGGCACCCGCCCCGAACTGGCGGAAACGGCGTCCGTGGCCGAGGTGCTGGCCATCGCCGAGTCGCTGCGCGCCCCCGTCTACTTCGTGCACCAGTCGACCGCCGAGGCCGTCGAACTGGTCGCGGCGGCCCGCCGCCGCGGGGTGCGCGCCTTCTCCGAGTCGGTCGCCCACCACCTGATCCTCGACGACACCCGGTACGGCGGCGCCTCCCCGGAACGGTTCGTCTGCTGCCCGCCGCTCCGCCCGCGCCCAGCCGTGGACGCGCTCTCCCGCCACCTGTTCACCGGCGAGATCACCACGATCGGCAGCGACCACTGCTGCTACGACCTGGCCCAGAAACGGTCACACCGAACCGACGTACGAGCCATGCCGAACGGCCTGCCCGGCGTCGAGACCCGCCTCCCCGTGATCTTCTCCGCGTACGTCGCGGGCGCCGGTCTGCCCGCCAGCCGCTTCGTCGCCCTGACCTCGGCCAACCCCGCCCGGGCCAACGGCCTGTATCCCCGCAAGGGCACCCTGATGCCCGGCGCCGACGCCGACATCGCGATCTGGGACCCGGTCGCGCGATGGCAGGTGACCAGCGGCGAGCTCCACATGGCCACCGACTACACCCCCTACGAGGGCATGCGCCTCACCGGCCGCCCGCGAACCGTCCTGGTCGGCGGCCGACCCGTCGTCCACGACAACACCCTCCTGGACCCCACCCCGCACGGCCGCCACCTGCCCGCGGGACCCATCCTGACCTCTACAGCATGAGCACCAGTTGAACGGCGATCAGGATGTCGAGGATGCCGCACCACTCGGCGTAGGAGCGGGCCACGACCTTGTCGTCTCACGCGCCGGTGAGCACGATCTTGCCTTGGAGGTGCCCGCGGGCGGCTCGTTCGTGCGCCCCTCGAGCATCCGCAAGCGGGAACGTGCTGTCGATGGCGACGCGAAGGGTGCCCGCATCGAGCAGGCGCCCGAGTGCTGCGAGCTGCGGGCCGTTCGAGCGCACTTGGGTGCCCGAGATCGTGACGCCTAGCTTCGCGGTCTCCTCGGGGTCGTAGTCGCCGAAGAACACCGGGTACAACGCGCCGCCGCGCTTGAGCGTGCGCAGGAGGCGACTGCTGTCGCGGCCACCGACGGTATCGAGAACGAGATCGACGTCGTGCGCGGCTTCCTCGGGACGGCTCTTGGTGTAGTCGATGAATCGGTCGGCGCCGAGCTCGCGCAGGAACGACTCATGCGTTCCCGATGCCACCGCGATGACACGTGCGCGCTTCCATTTCGCGAGCTGCACCGCGAAGTGCCCCACGCCGCCCGCGGCGCCATTGATGAGCACCGTCGTCTCGGCGCCGAGTGCCATCGGGCGATGCCGTGCCGCTTGAAAGGGCGACGGATGCTCGTGTCCGAGCTCGATCAGGAACTGCCACGCGGTGAGCCCTGCCATGGGCACCCCTGCGGCGTGCACGTGATCGAGGCGAGCCGGCTTGCGGGCGAGGTCTGACGCGGGTGCGGCGACGTACTCGGCATAGGCGTTGCCTTCGAGGCCGGGAAAGCGCAGGAGGCCGAAGACTTCATCGCCGACGGAGAAGCCAGCTACATCCGCGGCGATGGCCTCGACGACGCCCGACACGTCCGTCCCCGGAATGGCGGGCAAGCTCAACGGCGGTCTCACCTCAGGAGGCACGTTGGGCATTCCTTCGCGACGGTACCAGTCGGGGGGATTGACGCCAACCGCGTGAACGCGAATGAGCACCTCACCCGGCTTCGGCTCGGGAATCGGCACCTCGTCGTAACGCAGCACCTCAGGACCACCGAACTCGTGCAGCCGAATGGCCTTCATCGTGTTTGCCGGCATCGGTTTCGCCTTTCACTGCAGCTGGGCTAGGCTTAGCGGAGCGGTGCTCCGAATATATATGGAGCACTGCTCCGATTGTCAAGGTGGGTAGATGCGAGCCGACGCGAAGAAGAACTACGACCACCTGCTTGTCGTCGCGAGCGCCGTCGTGGCCGAGCAAGGCGCCGACGCGTCGCTGCGTGATGTCGCCCGCAGGGCCGGCGTCGGGCTCGGCACGCTGTACCGTCACTTCCCGACGCGAGAGGCGTTGCTTGAGGCCTTGCTCCGCGCAGGCTTCGACGAGCTGGCGGCACAGGCAGCCGAGCTCGAAACGTCGAGCTCGCCCGAGGAGGCTCTTGTTTCGTGGCTACGCGACTGCGTCGCGTGCGCACATGAGTATCGGGGCGTTGTGGCGCTGATGATGGCCGCCATTGAAGACACCGAGTCCGCACTCCATGCTTCGTGCGTCACGATGCGCGCGGCCGCCACGCGGCTCCTCGCGCGCGCTCAGGCCGCGGGCATGGCGCGGACCGACATCGATGGCACCGATCTGTTCGCGCTGATCGGGGCGCTCACGTGGCTCGGCGACCAACCTTCGCTCGCGCGCCGCGCCGATCATCTCTTCGGTGTCGTCGCGAGCGCGATCCTGACCGATCAAGCGCGCAGATCATGCGCCCCGCGGCCACAAAGTTGATCCGCGACGGACTGGCCCACGGCGCCTATTCGTCCCTGACCCACGAAAAGAGCTCACTCGCTTAGGGAGCGAAGTACACTCGACGCCGAAACCTCGGCAACCTGCATCTCCGGTATACCGAAAGGTGATGGACGCATGAAGTCAAACGTCAATATCCGTTTGGAAGTTCCGCACGACTTCGACGACTCGGATGCCGAGACCCAGGTCCACCCCATGGCCAGGAAGCTGTTTCCCGCCACAACTGCCGCAGGAGCATTCAGAAAAGCAGAGCAGTGGGTGGAGGAAAATGCCGTTTTCCTCGTTGATGTTTCTTGGGATTTCATGCACGACGAACCCGAGCCCTACGTACTGAGCATTTACTTTACCTTCGAGCTGAATCCCGAGGACGAGTAGGATCGACCGGCCACGCGACGTCGTCAATCGCGAGCCACGGCGCGACGGCCACGGCCGTGGGCGTGAGTCCGGCGAACGCCTTGACCTCGCGGTGGCGGTGGGGCTGGTCGACGTAGCCGCTCTCGGCGACGCCGGCGGCGGCGTGACCCGCCGCGAGAAGGTGGGCGGCGTGGTCGAAGCGCACCAGCCGGGCGGCGCGTTTGGGGGTGATGCCCAGCTGGGACCGGAAGCGGGACCACAGGCGCTTGCGGCTCCAGCCGACCTCGTTCGCCAGGCCGTCGACCCGCACCCGCCCCCGGCTGGTGAGCGTCCGCCGCCAGGTGTAGACGACTTCCGGATCGACGGGTGGGCGGGCGCCCAGCCGTCGGCCGAGGATTTCCGCCGCGATCGTGAACCGTTCGTCCCACGACGCGGCGGCGCGCAGCCTGTCCTCGGCTCGCCCGGCGTCGCGGCCCCAGACAACGGCTGCGAAAGGAGCGCGTCGAGACTCGGTCCTGTGCTGATCAGCGCGAGCGACCGCACCAGGTCGGGGCGCTGTTCGGCGAGCGCGGTGGCGATGTAGCCGCCGCTGGAGTGCCCGACCGTGGTCACGCGACGAACGCCGAGGTCGTCGAGCACCGCTGCCACCCGGCCGGCCTGCACGGGCACGTCGTATGACCGCGCGGGCGGGGACTGGCCGCAGCCCGGGAGGTCGACCCGGATGACGTGATGGTGGCCGGCGAGTGCCGGGACCACCGGGCTCCAGGAAGCGCCCGAGAAACCCGATCCGTGGATGAGCAACAGCGGCGGCGCCTCCCGCGGGCCGTCGTGGACCACGCGCATCCCATGCGACTGCTCAAGGTTGTACTCACTCATGCAGAAGACGATGTGTGGGCTGCCGACCATCAGTCTTGGACAAATGTCTGCACTCCCGTCGCGCTCGCTGAACATGCCCTGGGGGACATTAGCGCTGACCTGGGCTAACGCAATCGCGTCTACCTGGTGACAGCACACCGGCCAGTGGACGATACATCGGATGTTTTGTCACGGTCTATCGGACGCATGCAGAAGATTGTTCTGATTTGCCGAGTCGTGAAGGGGTCGTGGCCTCCCGCAAGGACAGGGTGAGCTGGGACGGTCGGATCTCGCCGGGAGATGCGAGCGCCGGAGCGTGACCACTGAGGTCCGATCACGAGTGGGAGAACATCGGACCATAAGTCTTGTTGCGGACAGGTTTCGGTGCTATTTCCTTATTTCGGACCCCCCATGTGATCGGAGGAATCTGTGATCAACTCTCCGCAGCGAAGACTAGGTGTCTCCCTCCTCGCCGCGTTAGCCCTGGCTGTCGGGTTGACGATACCGGTGCAGGCGCAGGCCGACCCCGAACCGGCAGTCACCGCAGCCCAGACACCCGATGACTTAACCCTGTGGTACGACAAGCCCGCGACCAACTGGGAGACCCAGGCTCTGCCGATCGGCAACGGGCCGCTGGGCGCCAAGGTCTTCGGCGGCGTGGCGAGCGAGCAGATCCAGTTCAACGAGAAGACCTTGTGGACCGGCGGTCCCGGTCAGGCCGGTTATGACTTCGGCAACTGGCGGACGCCGCGGCCGGGCGCCATCGCCGACGTGCAGGCGCAGATCGACCGCGACGGCAGAGTGAGCCCGGACAGCGTGGCCGCCCGGCTCGGGCAGGGCAAGACCGGTTTCGGGTCGTACCAGACTTTTGGTGACCTATATCTGGACATCGCCGGAGCGCCGCAGAGCTCCACCGGCTACCGCCGCGAGTTGAGCCTGCGCGACGCCGTGGCCAAGGTCGGCTACACCGCCGACGGTGTCACGTACTCCCGCGAGTATTTCGCCAGTAACCCCGGCAACGTGATCGTGGGCCGGCTCTCGGCCGACCAGGGCGGCAAGGTCTCCTTCACCCTGCGGCACACCTCACCGCGCAACGACAAGACCGTCACCGCCGCCGACGGGCGACTCACCATCCGCGGCGCGCTGAGCAGCAACCAGCTGAAGTTCGAAGCCCAGGTACAGGTGATCGCCCAGGGCGGCTCCCGCGTGGACGCCGGGGACAAGATCACCGTCACCGGCGCCGACAGCGCGGTGTTCGTGCTGTCGGCGGGAACCGACTACGCCGGGACGTATCCGACCTACCGGGGCGAGGACCCGCACGCCGCCGTCACCGGCGCGGTGGACACCGCCGCGGCCAAGAGCTACGACCAGCTCAAGGCCGCCCACCTCGCCGACTACCGCGAGCTGTTCGACCGGGTGAAGCTGGACCTCGGCGGATCGACGCCGACGATCCCCACCGACGAGCTGCGCAGGAACTATACCGGCGGCTCCGCCCTTCAGGACCGCGCCCTGGAGGCGCTGTTCTTCGCGTACGGCCGCTACCTGCTGATCGCCTCCTCCCGCGAGAACGACATCCTGCCCGCCAACCTCCAGGGCGTGTGGAACAACGTCACCAATCCGCCGTGGGACGCCGACTACCACGTCAACATCAACCTGCAGATGAACTACTGGCTGGCCGAGCAGACCAACCTGCACGAGACCACCAAGCCCTACGACCGCTACATCACCGCCATGGTCGCCCCGGGCCGCAAGACCGCCCAGGACATGTACGGCGCCCGCGGCTGGGTGGTCAACAACGAGACCAACCCGTACGGCTTCACCGGCCTGCACAACTACCCCGCCTCGTTCTGGTTCCCCGAGGCCGCCGCCTGGACGACCCAGCACCTGTACGACACCTACCGCTTCACCGGCGACGTGACCTACCTGCGCGAGACCGCCTACCCGGCGATCAAGGGCGCGGCCGAGTTCTGGCTGGACTTCCTGCACACCGACCCGCGTGACGGCAAGCTCGTCGTCTCGCCCAGCTTCTCCCCGGAGAACGGCCAGTTCTCGGCCGGCGCCTCGATGTCGCAGCAGATCGTCCGCGAGGTCTTCACCAACGCGCTCGCCTCGGCCAAGAAGCTGGACGTCGACCAGGCGTTCCAGGACGAGGTGACCGCGGCCCTGAGCAAGCTCGACCCCGGCATCCGGATCGGCTCCTGGGGCCAGCTGCAGGAGTGGAAGACCGACTGGGACTCTCCCACCGACACCCACCGGCACGTCTCCCACCTGTTCGCCCTGCACCCGGGCAACCAGATCACCGCGGGCACCCCCGAGGGCGAGGCCGCCAAGGTCTCCCTGACCGCGCGCGGCGACGGCGGCACCGGCTGGTCCAAGGCCTGGAAGATCAACTTCTGGGCGCGCCTGCTGGACGGCGACCACGCCCACAAGATGCTCGCCGAGCAGCTGAAGTCCTCCACCCTGGACAACCTGTGGGACACCCACCCGCCGTTCCAGATCGACGGCAACTTCGGCGCCACCGCGGGTATCGCCGAAATGCTGGTGCAGAGCCAGCACGACGTGGTGCACGTGCTTCCCGCGCTGCCCAGCACGTGGAAGGACGGCTCGGTGACCGGCCTGCGCGCCCGCGGCGACGTCACCGTCGACGCCGCCTGGAAGGGCGGGGCCCCCGACACGATCACCGTACGGCCCGGCAAGACCGGCCCGCTCAAGGTCAAGTCGTCCATCATCACCGGCCACTACCGGGTCTACGACGAGCAGGGCGACAGCGTCGACCCGCAGCGCGATGGCGACGTCCTGAGCTGGGAGGCGCAGGCAGGCAAGGCGTACACGATCGAGAACGAGTCCGCCGTCACCCTCAAGGCGCCGGCCGCGGCCTCGCCCGGCGTCCCGTTCGAGGCCGAGGTCACCGTGACGGCCATCCGCGACCGCGAGGTGCCCGCCTCCGACGTGACCCTCACCCTGCCCGCCGGGTGGACCGCCACGCCGGGCTCCCAGCACCTGCCGGCCGCCGCGCCCGGTTCCCCCCGCACCGCCACCTTCACCGTCACGCCCGGCCCGGCCACCGGATCACGCCAGGCGCAGATCATCGCCAAGGTCGTCGGCGACTCCTGGCAGGGCTCGGCCACGGCCGCGCTCGCCCTGACCCCCTGCTTCGCCCCGCCGACCGGCTCGGTGCTGGTCGCCTGGGACCCGACGCAGGGCGGCACGGTCACCGACTCCTCCGGCAACGGCCGCCACGCCACCGTCGCCGGCGGCACAGCCACCTACGACAGCACCGCGCCCACCGGCAGCGGGCTGAACCTCACCGGCTCCACCTACCTGGTCACCGGCAACACCCTGCTCGGTTACCTGCCCGAGGCCACGTTCGCGGCCGAGGTGAAGATCGGCGGAACCGGCTACCGCCGCCTGTTCGACTCCCAGCCGTCCGGCAACCCCGGCAACGACGGAGTGCTCATCGACGTGACGCCGAGCAACCAGCTGCGGTTCATCGGCGCGGGCACGGGCATCACCCTGAACACCACCCTGCCCACCGGCCGCTGGATCGACCTGGTGGTCACCCTCGACCGTACCGGCCTGGTCACCGTCTACGTGGACGGCGAGCAGAAGGCCACCGGCCAGGCCACCTCCGACGGCATCACCGGCTGCACCTCCCGCTCCCTCCGCTTCGCCGCCGACCAGGGCGGCGGCCAGCGCATGACCGGCGCGGTGGACCGCGCCGTCATCATCGCCGGGAAGCTGACCGCGGCGGAGGCGAGGAACTGGAAGCAGCTGGCCGACAAGTTCGCGCCGGTGACGACCGCGACGACCGACCCGGCCCAGTCGGCGAGCGGCTGGTTCACCAGCGCGCTGCTGGTCACGCTGTCCGGAGCCGATGAGGCGCAGGGCAGCGGGGTCGACCGTACCGAGTACCAGCTCGACGGCGGCGCCTGGACCGGTTACGCCGAGCCGGTCGTCATCACCGGCGACGGCCCGCACGCGCTGGCCTACCGCTCCGCCGACAAGGCGGGCAACGTCGAGGACGCCAAGACCCTCGCGGTCAAGGTGGACGCGACGGCGCCGGTGACCACCGCGGAGCCCGCTCCGGCGAACGACGGCGGCTGGCACGCCGACAGCGTGCCGGTGGTTCTCGCCGCGACGGACGAGACGTCCGGCGTGGCGGGCACCGAGTACTCCCTGGACGGCGGCGCCTGGACGCCGTACACCGAGACGGTGGTCATCTCGGGTGAGGGCGAGCACGAGCTGCGCTACCGCTCGACCGACAAGGCCGGGAACGTCGAGGAGATCAAGGCCGTGACGGTCAAGATCGACGACAGCGCTCCCACCGTCCTGGTCACCGGTGTCGCCGACGGCACCACGTACGGCGACAGTCTGGACCTGGAGATCGCCTGGGAGGCCATCGACTCCGGATCCGGCGTGAAGACGGTGACCGGCACCCTGGACGGGCAGCCGCTCCAGTCCGGGACCCTCCAGCCGCTCTACAAGCTGGCCCTGGGCGAGCACACGCTCACCGTCGCCGCCGTCGACAACACCGGCAAGCAGACCGTGCAGACGGTGAAGTTCTCCGTCGAGACCTCGACGGACGACATCTCCGCGCTGATCGACCGCTTCGAGGCCGCCGGGAAGCTCAACGCCACCGGCGCCGCCAAGCTGCAGGACAGGATCGCCAAGGTCATGGTGTCCGAGGACAAGGGAAGAGAGCGAGACAAGAAGAAGATCGTCAAGAAGCTCGAGCGCTTCGTGGAAACCGTCAACGACCCGAAGATCGTCTCGAACCCCGAGGTCAAGACCACCCTCCTGCGTGACGCCAACGCTTTGATCACCGAGAACGGCGGCACACCACAGAACTGATCGACCCCCACGAGAGGTGCCGGGCAACCGCAAGGAACCCCGGCACCTCTCCTATTTGGACAACCCCAACTGCATGAACTCCGGTGGGTGCACGATGAGCCAGGCGCGGGAACTGGCCGGGGGACGCTGTGGTCACCGCGCGGACTTGGCCTCGACTCGCTTCTTCAGTGCCTGGTTGAGCAGTTCGAAGCCCGTCTCCGTCCGCCGCAGGGTTCGCCTGAGAAGGGGGACGAGAAGGCCGGTGAACACCTCACGATGGCGGAATCGCGTGCCCTCGTCGATCGGCTCCAGGATGAACTCGTGCCGCGCGGCGAACAGTCCCGGCACGGAGACCTTGCCCAGCCAGCACAGACGCCGCGCGGGCTCGGCGATCAGAACGGTCGGCTGGTGGGTCATGCCCTTCTCGCCGGGCGGCCGGATGTGCAGCCGCAGGGTGCTTCCCTCGACCGCTTCCCCCTCGGCGCGCAGGATGAACGGATTCCACTCGGCATAACTCCCGAAGTCCGCGATGACCGCCCAGACCTCGGCAGGCGCAGCTTTGATTATCAGCCCTGTGTCGATCGTGTGCACTTTTCTCGCTTTCCTCGTGGCCGTGGATTCCAGCAGTAGGGGCGACACCATGCGCGAGGGCGGCCCTCGCACAACAGCACGACCCGGCGACCGTCTGTTCGCCCTCGCCAAGAAGACCGGGAAGATCTTCCGCAACGCTACCCGGGGCGGCCGGGACCGGCGACCCCGAAGAAATCTTTCGGCGTTGCTGTCACAGGCCGGGAGGCTGTCCTGTCTTAGCTGGCGACCGGATGGCAATCGATGCCCCGGCGGACAGGACAGGAAGGCTTGTCATGAAGATCGTGGTAATCGGGGGTACCGGTCTGATCGGGTCGAAGCTCGTGGCCAAGCTCGGTGAGCACGGTCACGAGGCGGTGGCGGCGTCGCCGAACACCGGCGTCAACACCCTCACCGGCGAAGGGCTCGCCGATGTCCTGGCCGGGGCGTCCGTGGTGATCGACGTGTCGAACTCCCCGTCGTTCGAGCCCGCCGCGGTGCTGGAGTTCTTCGAGACCTCCACGCGCAACCTGCTCGCGGCGGAGGCGGCGGCAGGCGTCGGGCACCATGTCGCGCTGTCGGTGGTGGGGACCGAGCGGCTGCCCGGCAACGGCTACTTCCGGGCGAAGATCGCCCAGGAGAAGCTGATCGAGGGCTCGTCGATCCCGTATTCCCTCGTGCACGCCACGCAGTTCTTCGAGTTCACCCGGAGCATCGCCGACGCGGGCACCGATGGCGGCACGGTCCGGATGGCCCCGGTGCTCTTCCAGCCCATCGCGGGCGACGAGGTCGCCCAGGCGGTCGGCAGGATCGCGACGGGGTCGCCGTTGAACGGCAGGGTGGATGTGGCCGGGCCGGAGCAGTTCCGGATGGACGTGTTCTTCCGGGACGCGCTGGCGGCGTGGCACGACCCGCGCGAGGTGGTCACGGACCCGCACGCGCGCTACTTCGGCAGCGAGCTGGAAAACGGAAGCCTCGTGCCGGCGGGCGAGGCGATTCTCGGCGAGATCCGGTACGCGGACTGGCCGGGCCGCATCCCGGCCGGCGAGTAGCGCACCCCACCACCCAGCGTGCGGAAGCCGGTCCGCGCGGACTTCTCAGCGCGGTCGAGGCGCTGGAAGCCGCCTCTTCGACAGTCGAAGCGAGATGATCGTTGTGACAGGGACGCTCGTCGAGCAGCAAGGGCCAACGATGCAGTCGAAGGACACCGGTGGCCTCCAGGAGGCGGAGGCGTTGTTCCATGCGGCGCGTGGGCGCTTGTTCGGGATCGCCTACCGCATGCTGGGCAGCGTGAGCGAAGCCGATGATCTGCTCCAAGAGGTGTGGATCCAGTGGCAGACCTACGATCGGGCCACCGTACGGAACCCGGAGGCGTTTCTCGCGACGACGACGACCCGGCTCGCGATCAACGTCCTGCAATCGGCGAGGGTACGCCGGGAGACTTACGTCGGTCCGTGGTTGCCGGAGCCGGTCGACACCACCGCCGACCCGGCGCTGGGCGCCGAGCGCGCGGAGGCCCTTGAAGTCGCGGTGCTGATGTTGCTGGAGCGACTCACCCCCACCGAGCGCGCGTCATACGTGCTTCGAGAGGCGTTCGCATACTCCTACGAGGAGATCGCCGAGATCATCGGGCACACGCCGGCGAACGTGCGCCAGCTGGTCAGCCGCGCGCGAAAACACCTGACTGCGGAAATACGCGCAAATGTCGCCATCTCCGAGCAGAAACGGTTCCTGACCGCGTTCGTGGCGGCCGCGCGGTCAGGAAACGTCGCCGTACTGGAGGAGCTTTTCGCCGAGGACGTCATCTCCTACTCCGACGGCGGAGGTGCCGTCCGGGCGTCGAAGTTCCCGGTCGTTGGCCGTCGCCGCGTGGCGAAGTACGTGCACGCGTTCGCCGGCAGGTTCTGGTCCGGCGTGACGGTGGACCCGGTCGAGGCCAACGGCTGTGCCGCGGTGCGCCTGTCCCGTGACGGGGACGTGTTCGCCGTCGTCACCGTGCGCGCCACCTCGGACGGTATCGACCGAGTGCTGTGGATGATGAACCCGTCGAAGCTCACGGCCATGGCCCTATAGGGGGCCGGCATGTTCGCGTTGCCGTTCCGCGAGATATACCGGAACCTCGCCTCCCTCGCTCGCCGCCGCCCGCGGCAGGCGACGCCGCAAGAACATCACCGCATCGTCACCGCCTTCTGGTCGGCTTGCGAGACCGGCGACGTCAACGCTCTGATGTCCCTGCTCGATCCGGACGCCACCACCCTGAGCGACGGCGGCGGCAAGGTTCGCACCGCCCTGTATCCCATCCGAGGCGCGGACCGCACCGCACACTTCATGCTCGGCGCGTTGTCACATCAGCCCGCCCTGCAAGCCACCCTGCAATCGGTGAACGGCAAGACCGGCCTGGTGTTGCGACACGACGCACTCGTCTCCGCGGTCGTCAGCTTCCAGGTGCGGAGCGAGAAGATCACCAACGTGTGGGTGGTCCTCAACCCCGACAAGCTCCGCAGCTGGAACCACAGCTGAGCACCGGTCTCTTCAGGAGCGAGCCCGCCACCATCGTGTTCGCGGCGACCAGCTCACCGAGGGGCTAAGCGGACCGGTGTCGTGGTGGTCCAGTCGAAGTGGTCCAGGGCGGTGCGGATGGTGCCGCGGATGACGGCCGAGTCGCCGAGGGCGGAGCGATGGACGGTGACGAACGGGGGCGCGTCGGTCAGCAGGGACTTGACGGTGGTGGTGAGCAGGTCGCCGAAGGCCCAGGTGAGGGAGCCTCCCAGGACGATGTGGCGGGGGGCCATCATCCAGCTGAGCGTGGACAGGGCGCGGGTGAGGATGGCGGCGAAGCGGTGCACCTCGGCGAGGGCGGCGGGGTCGCCGGTGTGGGCGCGGGCCAGCAGGGCGGCGGCCTCGGCGCGGCGGGATTCCGGCTGGAGGCGGCCGAGGCCGATCAGGGGAGAGGTCATGAGGTCGTCGAGGCCGAGGGCCTTGGCCCAGAAGATCTCTCCGGCGGCGCCGTCGACACCGCGGAAGGGGGTGCCGTTGACGACGATGCCGAGGCCGTTGTTGCGGCCTTCGAGCATCAGCCAGAGCATGTGGTCGGCGCCGGGGGTGGCGCCTTCGCGGAGTTCGGCCAGCGCGGCGAGCTTGGCGTCGTTCTCGACGTGGATGGGGCAGTCGAAGTCGGCGGCGAACTCCGCGCCGAGCCGGACGCCCATCCAGTCGCGCATGGACAGGCGGACGGCGACCATGCCCTGGTCGTCCACGTTGCCGGGGGTGGCCACGCCGACCGCGCCGATCTGGCCGGGGCGCAGGCCGACCGCGCCGAGGGCCTGCGCGATGGCCTCGCGGGCCAGGGCCAGGCGTTCGGCCCTGCCAGGTTCGCCGTGGACGGGGAGCACCCGCCGGGCGAGTTCCACGCCGCGCAGGTCGGCGACGGCGGCGGCGCAGTGGCCGTGCGCGATGTCGACGCCGAGGACCATGCCGGCGTCGTCGCGGAACGAGAACAGCCGGGCGGGGCGGCCCCGGCCGGTGGCCTGCGGGTCGGGCGGGTGGGTTTGGATCCAGTCTCTCTCGTCGAGGTCGGTGAGGATGAGTTCGACCGTCCGCCGGGACAGGCCGGTACGGGCGGTGAGCTGGGCCAGCGAGACGACCGAGTGCTCGTAGAGCGTGCCCAGCACGGTTTCCGCGTTGGCCTGGCGCATCGCCTTCGGATCAAGTGCCGCCACTCGCGTCCTCCTGCCGCGCACCCCGGGACCGCCGGTCAGCCGACGCGGACGGTGGCCGTCAGCGCCCGGTCGGCGGAGGAGAACCCGGCCGTGAGGGTGAAGTCCCCCGGCTCGTACGCCCAGCTCCCGGCCCAGTGGGCGAAGGTCCGGACGGGGATGTCCAGCTCGGCTTCGCCGGTCGCGCCCGCGGCCAGTCGTACAGTAGCGAAACCGGTGAGCCAGGTCACCGGGCGGTCGATCGCGGTTTCTGCGCGGGCGCCGTACAGCTGGATGACCTGCTTGCCCGCCCGGTCGCCGGTGTTGCGGACCCGGACCCGGACGGTGAAGGCTTCGCACGAAGGGTCGACGGTGGCGGGGACGCGGAGGTCCTCCAGGGCCCACGTGGTGTAGCCGAGGCCGTGGCCGAAAGGGTAGGCGGGAGTGCGGCCGAGACGCAGCCAGTTGCGGTAGCCGACATGGATGCCCTCGTCGTAGTGGACCTGGCCGGTCACCGGCTCGATCCGGAGGATCGGCACCTGGGCCTCGTCGGCGGGCCAGGTGGTGGGCAGCCGCCCGCCGGGTTCGGCGGCGCCGGTGAGCAGGTCGCCGACGGCGGCGCCGAGCTCCTGGCCGCCGAACCAGACCTGGAGCACGGCGCCCACGTCGGATGCCCACGGCAGCAGCATGGGGGCGCCGCAGTTGACCACGGCGACGGTGACCGGGTTGGCCTGGGCGAGCGCGGCGACCAGGTCGTCCTGGCGGCCGGGCAGGGCGAGGGTGTGCCGGTCCTCGCCTTCGGCCTCCAGCTCCTTGTTGCTGCCGACGACGACCACGACCAGGTCGGCGTCGCGGGCGGCGGCTACCGAGTCGGCGATCAGCCGCTCGTCGTCGATCTCGGGCGGGAGCAGGCCGATCCGGAAGCCGAGCGCGTCGCGCAGGCCCGCGTCGGCCTGGCGCAGGGCGAGCGTCAGCTTCAGCTCGACGGGCCGGTCCTGGCGTACGGCGAATGGGAAGGCTTCCACGGGGGCGGCGAGCAGGGCGGCGCCTAGATCGGTGCCGACCGGTTCGATGTGGCGCTCGCCGACCACCTGGCCGTCGGCGGCGACCTGGAGCAGGCCGAGGGTGCTGACGCCGAGCCGGATCTCGCCGCCGGTCTCGGGCAGGTAGCGGGTGCTGACCTCCACCGTGGCGGCGCGCTCGATGGGGGCGTCGCCGCCGAACCAGACCAGGTCGCTGGAGCGGCGCTCCTCGGTGTGGATGACGGCGTCCTCGGAGTCCAGGAAGCGCACGTGCGCGCCGGGCTCGCCGGTGGCCGGGTTGGTCATCCGGCCCGGCGCCAGGTAAGCGAGCCCGTTCTCGACCAGCGGCCCTGGCCGGTAGGTGACCTGGGCCTCGGGGAAGGCCGCCCGGATGCCCTCCAGCGGGGTGACCACGTGGGCGGGGACCACGGTCGCGCTGCCGCCGCCCTGCGTGCGGGGGTGGGCGGCGCCGTGCCCGACGACGAGCACCCGTCGCACCCAGGAAGGGTCGATCGGCAGCACGCCCCGGTTCTCCAGCAGCACCGCGCCCTCGGCGGCGGCCTCACGGGAGAACAGCACCGGGTCCACGTCAGGGGTGGTCCTGGGGACGGCGAGCGGGCTGCCGTCCAGCTTGCCGAGCCGGGCGGCCAGGCGCAGCAGGCGGAGCACCTTGCGGTCGACCACCGCCTCGTCGATCTCCCCGGCCTCCACCGCCTTCACCAGGGCCTCACCCCAGGGTCCTTCCGGTCCTGGCATGACTAGGTCCTGGGCGTACCGGGCGCTGTTCAGGCTGCGGACGCCGGTCCAGTCGCCGACGACCACCCCGTCGAACCCCCACTCGTCGTTGAGCGGCGTCTCCAGCAGCGGGTTCTCGCTCGAGGTGGCGCCGTTGACCGCGTTGTAGGCGCTCATCACCAGCCAGGCGCGGGCCCCGGTGACGGCCTTCTCGAAGGCCAGCAGGTAGACCTCGCGCAGGGCGCGTTCCGACACCCGGACGTCCACCGTGTAGCGCTCGGTCTCGAAGTCGTTGCACAGGTAGTGCTTGGGGGTGGCGCCGATGCCGTGCCGCTGGATGCCCTCGGTGTAGGCGGCGGCCAGTTCGGCGGTGAGCACCGGGTCCTCGCTGAACGCCTCGAAATGCCGGCCGCCGCCGGGGGTGCGGTGCATGTTGATGGTCGGGCCGAGCACCACGTCCACCCCCTTGCGCTGGGCCTCCCCGGCCAGCACCGCCCCGTACGCCCCGGCCACGTCGCGGTCCCAGGAGGCGGCGAGGGCGGTGGCCGAGGGCAGGTTCACCGACGGGTCGCGCTCGTCCCAGGCCTGGCCGCGGATGCCGGAGGGGCCGTCGGAGAACACGATCGGACGCAGGCCGATCCGGGTCAGCTCCCGGGTGGACCAGAAGTCGCGCCCGGTCAGCAGGGAGACCTTCTCCGCCAGGGTGAGGCCGGCGCAGAGCCGGTGCAGGTTCGCGGACAACGCGGAGCCTTTCGCTATTTCAGGCCGGTGGTGGAGATGCCCTGGATGAAGAAGCGCTGCAGGAACAGGAACAGCACCAGGATGGGGAGCACGATCACGGTGGCGCCGGCCAGCAGCAGGCCGTAGTTGACCGTGTTGGCGCCCGCCGAGATGAGCGCGATGCCCACCGGCAGCGTGTACATGTCCTCGGTCTGGGCGGCGACCAGCGGCCAGAGGAACTCGTTCCAGGAGGACAGGAACTGGAGGATGGCCAGGGTGGCCAGGGCGGGGCCGGAGAGCGGGATGACGACGGTGAAGAAGATCCGGAACTCGCCCGCGCCGTCCAGCCGGGCGGCCTCGATGAGCGAGTCGGGGATGTCGCCGATGAACTGCCGCATGATGAAGACGCCGAGCGGGGCGGCCAGGAACGGCAGGATCAGCGCGCCGAAGGTGTTGGCCAGTCCCATCCGGGTGACCAGCACGAACAGCGGGATGAAGGTGACCACGGTCGGCACCATGAGCATGGTCATGACCACCGCGAACAGGGCTCTCCGGCCGGGGAACTCGATCTTGCTCAGCGCGTACCCGAGCATGGAGCAGAAGAGCAGGTTGCCCAGGACGACGGCGATCGCGACGACCACGCTGTTCACGAAGTACGAGCTGAAGTCCACCCGGGTGAACAGGTCGGCGAAGTTGCGCAGCGTGCCGTTCTCCGGCAGCAGGGTGAACTCGCCGGAGAGGATCTCGCGCTGCGGTTTGAACGCGCCGCTGACCATCCACACGAACGGCAGCACGGTCAGGCCGAGGCCGATCAGCAGCGGGATGTAGAGGTACCACCGGCTGTGCCGGATGTTTCTGCTGGCCAATGCTCTAGTCCTTTGCCCGGAGGACGCGGAACTGCACCAGCGTCACGATGGCGATGGCGACAGCCAGGATGTAGCTGGCCGCGGAGGCGTATCCGTAGTTGCCGTAGCCGAACTGGTTGTAGGTGAAGTACGTGATCGAGAGCGTGCTGTCCAGCGGTCCTCCACCGGTCATCACGAACGCCTCCTCGAAGAACTGGAAGTAGTAGACGCTGATCAGCACGCAGCCGAGCAGGATGGTGGGGCGCATCAGCGGCAGGGTGAGGGAGCGGAAGCGCTGGAAGGGCCCGGCGCCGTCCATCCGGGCCGCCTCGTACACCTCGGCGGGCAGGCCCTGCAGCCCGGCCAGGAACACGATCATCAATGTGCCCATGTTCCGCCACATCGCCATCAGGATCAGCGACGGCATCGCGAAGCTGGTGTCGTGCAGCCAGTCGGGCCCGGTCACGCCGAGTGTGGCCAGGCCCTGGTTGAGCAGGCCGTCCGGCTCCAGGATGTACTTCCAGACCACGGCGATGGCGACGATGCTGGTCACCACCGGCGTGTAGAAGCCGACCCGGAACAGCGCCCGGAACCGGTTGACGCCGTTGTTCAGGGCCAGCGCGATCAGCATCGCCACGGCCACGGTGAGCGGCACGCCGACCCCGGCGAAGTAGAGCGTGTTCCCGATCGCCCGGAGGAACTTCTCGTCGGAGAACAGGTCGGCGAAGTTGGACAGCCCGACGAACCCCACCGCGAACGGCGTGCGCAGATCGCGGCTGGTCGCGTCGGAGAAGCTCAGCGCCAGCGAGGCGGTGAGCGGCCCGACCATGAAGGCGGCGAACAGCGCGGTGAACGGCAGCGCGAGCAGCCAGCCGGCCAGGGCGCGGCGGCGCCGCCACGCGGGCCGTCGGCGGCGGTGCGCGGGTGCGTTGGCAGTGGGGTTCATTCGGTACGTCTCCTAGGCGGCGAGGCGTTACTTGAGGCCGACGGCCGACATGTCCTTCTGCAGGCCCGCCGCCGCGTCCTGCGGGGTGACGGTGCCCCGGGCCAGCCGCTCGCCGTACCCGTCGACGATCGAGGAGAGCTGCGCCCAGGTCGGGATGACCGGCGGGGTGGCGGTGGACTTGAGCTGGTCGTTGAAGACCGCCACGGCGGGGTCCTGGTCCAGTCCGGCCACGCCCCACGCGGCGGTGACCGCGGGCAGGTCGGCGGTCAGCTCGCTGAAGCGCGCGGCCTGCTCGGGGGTGGAGATGAACCGGATGAACTTCCAGGCGCCGTCAGGGTTCTTGGCATCGGCGAAGACGGCCAGCTGGCCGCCGCTGAGCCAGCTCACGCCGCCGCCGGCGCCGGCGGGCACCGTGGCGATGCCGATCTTCTGGTCGAACTCGTCACCGAGCAGCTCCTTCAGCGGGCCGATCAGCCAGGAGCCGTTCACCACCGAGCCGACCTCGCCGCGGGCCAGCCGCTCCTCGACCGAACCCCACGGCTCGTACGTCCCGGTCTGGCTGGACACGCCGTCCTTGACGAGCGACTGGTACTTGGCCAGGCCCTCGATCACCTGCGGGGTGTTCAGGGTGAACTCGGTCTGGTCGGCGTTGGTGAGGGCGCCCCCGGCCTGCCAGATGTACGGCAGGAGCACCTGGTGGGTGAAACCGGCCTCGCCGGTCGCCAGCAGCAGCCCTTCCTTGGCCCCGGCCTTCTTCAGCGCGGCCCCGAAGGTGTTCAGCTCGGCCCAGGTCTTGGGGGCGCTGACGCCGGCCTTCTCGGCGAGGTCCTTGCGGTAGAAGAGGGTCCGGGTGTCGACGTAGAGGGGGACCGCGTAGCTCGAACCGTCGATCTTGGTGGCCGCGATGGCGTTGGCGTCGAAGCCCGACTCGTCGATCAGCCCGGCGGGCACGGGGGCGAAGCCCTTGGCGGCCACGAACGCGGCGAGCGCGTCGGGGTTGAGCAGGGTCACGTCGGGCGTCTGGCCGGAGGCGATGGCGGTCGAGATCTTGGTGGGGGCGTCGTCCCAGGGCACGCCGGTGACGGTCACCTTGGCCTCGGGGTTGGCCTGCTGGAAGGCTTCGCCGATCTTGGGCATCTGGTCGCCCTCGCCGCCCATCGCCCAGATGGTGATCTCGCCCTTGGCGGGGCTGTCGTCGATGGCGGCGGCGGGGGCGGAAGGGGCGCTCGCGGTGTCGCCGCCGGAGTCGCGGCCACAGGCGGTCAGCGTGAGGGAGGCGGCGGTGAGCAGGGCCAAGCCCGTGGCGTACTTCTTAATGATCATGTGGATCGTCCTTCGGGAGTGGAGGTGGTGGCGGGTCCGGCAGCCTCCCGACGGCTGCGTGCGAGCCACTATGTGGCGTGCGGACCGATTTATGCAATAGTCGCGCGTTAATTATCTATGAAGTAGTTACAGTGGTAGTGAACTTCGGCGGCGGTCGCGAGGCGGCTGGCCAAGGGCTGCTTGACCCGGTTCAATGTGGCTGAAACCGTGGGCGCTGCCCGCCCACCCTCGGATCGGAGACCCTTTGAACGCGCCGGACGCGGCTCCCCCCGCACCGAACCAGCAGAGCGCCGACCAGACCATGGCGCAGGTGGGCGCCCGCATCCGGGTGCTGCGCTCCCGGCGCGGGCTGACCCTCAAGGAGGTCGCGGAGCGGACCGGGATCAGCACCTCCATGCTGAGCATGCTGGAGCGCGGCGTCTCCAACGCCTCGGTCGGCACGCTGGTCTCGGTGGCCTCCGCGCTCGGCCTGCACATGTACGACCTCTTCGACCGGCCGGACCAGGGCGCCGGATCGCCGGTGACCCGGCTGGCCGAGCAGACCCTGATCCGGGCGGGGGAGGGCACCACCCGGCGGGTGGCGCACAACGACACGCAGGCGGGGGTCGAGCTGGCGGTCAACACCTACGAGCCGGGCGGCGCGAGCGGCCCGCGGGCCACCCACCACGGCGGCCGGGAGTTCGGTGTGGTGGTCTCCGGCTCGCTCACCGTGGAGCTGGACGGTGAGATCTACGAGCTGACGGAGGGCGACGTGATCGCCTACCCGTCCACCCGCCCGCACCGCATCGTCAACTCGGGCCCGAGCGAGGCCGTCGCGGTGTGGATCAACATCGACTGATTTATCCCGCCATGACTGATTTTAGTGCCACTTAACAACTTTGATGCAATTGAATGCTATGGTCCTTGGCGTGACGGAGAACCACCAGACCTTCCCGGGCATGCGCGTCGTCTCCCCCGAGCAGTGGGGGCCCGACCTGGGCCTCGCCGCGGGCGGCACCTGGCGCGAGATCATCGGACCCCGGGCCGGCGCCAGCTGCCGCAGCCTCTACGCCATCGACCTAGGGCCGGGCGCCGCCACCCGGCCGCTCGCCCACGCCGGCGAGGCCGTCTACTACGTCGTCGGCGGCACGGCGACGGTCACCGAACACCTGGCCGGGGGCGGCGCCGCCGGTCACGAGCTGGGCGAGGGCGCGATGGCGCACATCCGCCCCGGGTCGGTGTACACGCTCGCGGCCGAGGTGGGAGCCCGGCTCGTCGGCGGGCCCAGCCCGGTGGACCCGGCGCTCGGCACCGCACCCGCCCACCTTGCCGCCGAACCTGGCGTGACCACCTACCACCGGGACCGGCCGGGCCTGCTGGTGCCGTTCATCTCGGCCGATGCCCGGCTGGTGGTCTGGCTCGGCGCCGGGGCGGTCACCGCCAACATGAACTACGTCGTCCTGGAGCCGGGCGAGCGCAACCGGGAACACGTGCACGCCGAGTCCGAGGACACCATCCACATCCTGGCCGGGCACGGCACCGCGGAGAACGTGACCACCGGGGAGAAGTTCCCGTTCGGGCCCGGCGACACCATCCACATCGAGATCGGCTACTGGCACGCGGTCGCCGCCGACCAGGGCGAGCGGGTGGTCAGCGTCGGCGGCCCCTGTCCCGCCGACACCGACATGCTGCGCGCGGCCGGAGTGGACGTGGACGCCCTGCCGCTGACCCGCGCGGTGCGATGACCGTCGTCGCGCTGGAGCAGATCGACGTGGTGGCCGGCGAGGTCGCCGCCAACCGCGACCTGGCCGTCGCCCGGGCCGCGGCGGCCTTCCAGGCGGGCGCCGACCTGGTGGTCCTGCCGGAGCTGGCGGTCAGCGGCTACGTCGTCGATCCGGCGCTCGCCCGTACGGTCGCCGAACCGCTCGACGGGCTGAGCCTGGCCGCCTTCACCCGGGTCGCCGGGCGGGCGGGCCTGGTCGTGTACGGCTTCTGCGAGCGCGACGGCGACGACCTGTTCAACACGGTCGTCGCGGTAGACGGGGAAGGCCCGGTCCTGCACTACCGCAAACTCCACCTGTTCGACCGGGAGAAGGGCGTCTACACCCCCGGCGACCTGGGCCTGCCGGTCCGCGAGACGCCGTACGGCGTGCTCGGCCTGTGCGTCTGCTACGACCTCCGGTTCGTGGAGGTGCTGCGCGCCCTCTCCCTGCAGGGCGCCGACCTGGTGATCGCGCCCGCCGCCTGGGTGGCGGGTTTCGACCGCACCGTCCCCGCCGCCGGGGCCACCCGCCATGTCGACTCGGTGCTCGCGCAGGCCAACCTGGACCAGGTGGCCGTGGTCGCGGTGTCCCAGGTGGCCGGCAGCTCGCACGGGGGCCCGGCCACCCTGGGCGGTTCAGTGGCCTGCGACGCCTACGGTGAAGTGCTGGCCGGTCCGCTCTCCCGCACCGCCGCCGACGCTGCCCTGGTGGAGATCGACATCGCGGCGGTGCGCGCCGCCCGGGTGCGCGGCCCGGCGATCCGGCCCCGCGAGGACCGCAGGACCGATGTCTATTCCCTCAACTACCGTGGGGAGCCCTGGTGAAGCCGAGCCCGTTCGAGTACGTCCGCCCGCGCGACCTCGCCGAGGCGCTGGCGGCGATCGCCCAGGATCCGGACGACAGCAAGATCCTGGCCGGCGGGCAGAGCCTCATCCCGATGATGAACTTCCGGCTGGCCCGCCCCGCCCGCCTGGTGGACGTGAACCGGGTGCCGGGGCTGGCCGGCCTGGCGGCCGACGGGGACCGGGTGCGGGTGGGCACGCTGACCCGGCACCACGCGATGGAGCGCAACCCGCTGCCCGGCCCGCTCGGCGATCTGCTGCGCCGGGCCGCCGCACACGTCGGCCACCTGCCGATCCGCACCCGGGGCACGTTCGGCGGCTCGATCGCGCACTGCGACGCCGCCTCGGAGTGGTGCCTGGTCGCCCGGCTGCTGGACGCCGAGATGACGGTGCGCAGCCAGGCCAGGGGAACCCGGGTAATCCCGGCGGCGGACTTCTTCCAGGCCGTCTTCACCACCGCGATGGCCCCGGACGAGATCCTCACCTCGATCGCGCTGCCCGCGCTGGACGAGCGCTTCCGCACCGGCATCGCCGAGTTCGCCCGCCGGGCCGGGGACTTCGCGATCGTGGCCGCCACCGCCGCCGTCCGGGTCGAGGACGGGCTGGTCACCGAGGCCAGGATCTGCCTGGGCGGGGTGGCCGAGGTGCCGCTGCGGAGCGCCGCCGCCGAGCGCGTCCTGCTCGGCGAACGCTGGTCGCCGGAGCTGGTGACCGCGGCCGCCGAGGCGGCCGCCGCCGACTGCGACCCGCCGGGCGACGCGCACGGCGACCCGGCCTACCGCCGCGACCTCGTCCGCGCCCTGATCCCGCGGGCGCTCGGCCTGGACGTGCGGCGATGACCGGGGCCGAGCCGCCGACCTGGACCGGGCGGGCGCTGCCCCGGCTGGAGGACCCGGCGATCGTGCGCGGCTGGGGCCGCTACGTCGGCGACATCGCCGCCCGCGACCAGAGCTGCCTGCACGCCCGGTTCGTCCGGAGCGCCGTGGCCGCCGGGCGGCTGATCTCGGTCACCGCCCCGCCTGGCGTCACCCTGTTCACCGCCGCCGACTTGGCCGAGGTGAAACCCATCCGGGCCGTGCTCAACCGGCCCGACTTCGTGGCCGTGGACACCCCGATCCTGGCCACCGGCACGGTCCGCTTCGTCGGCGAACCGGTCGGCCTGGTGATCGCCGCCTCCGAGGCCGAGGCCGAGGACGCGCTGGAGCTGGTGGACGTCGAGATCGAGCCGCTGCCCGCCGTGGTCTCCACCGAGCAGGCGCTGGCCCCCGGCGCGCCGTTGGTACACGCGGTGGAGTATCCCGGCGACCCCAACACCGTGGTGGACGGCCGCATCCACACCGAAGGCTTCGACGCGGCCTTCGCCCGGGCAGACAGGATCGTCGAGATCCAGGTCAGCTCGGCCCGGCAGAGCGCCATGCCGCTGGAGGCCCGCGCCGCGCACGCCGCCTACGACCGCGCCTCCGGACGCTCCACCCTGCACGTGACCACCCAGATGCCGCACCTCATCAGGACCGGCGTCGCCGACTCGCTCGGCCTGCGCGAGGACGACCTGCGGGTCGTCGCCCCCGACGTGGGCGGCGGCTTCGGCGCCAAGATGGCGCTGGCCCGGGAGGACGTGGCCCTCGTCTGGGCGTCCCGGCGGCTGCGCCGGGCCATCGCCTGGCTGGAGACCCGCGAGGAGAACTTCCTGGCCGCCTGGCACAGCCGCGAGCAGGTCTACGACATCACCGGCGCCTTCACCGCCGACGGCGAGCTGCTGGCCCTGCGCGGCGACCTGGTCTGCGACGTCGGGGCCTACAGCTGCTACCCGGTGACGTGGGGCGTGGAGCCGCTGATGGCGATGGCCGAGCTGCCGGGGGCCTACCGGGTGCGGGAGTACTCGGTGCGGTCCCGGGCGATCGTCACCAACAAGTGCCCGATCGCGCCCTACCGCGGCGTGTCCCGGCCGGTCCAGGTGCTGGCCATGGAGCGGCTGTTCGACGTGGCCGCCGCCGAGCTGGGGCTTGACCGGGTCGCGATCCGGGCGCGGAATCTGATCACGGAGTTCCCGCACCGCTCGCCCAGCGGGCTCGTCCTGGACCAGGCATCCCACCTGGAGACGCTGCAAGCCGCCACCGAACGGGCAGATCTGGCCGACTTCCGGGACCGGCAGGAGCGGGCCCGCGCGCAGGGCCGCTACCTCGGCCTCGGCATCGCCTGCTTCGCCGAGCGCACCGGCTACGGCACGCCCGCCTTCGCCGCCAGGTCCCGCCCGATCCAGCTCGGCCGGGAGCCCGCGCCGCTGATCACCCCGGGGTACGAGCGGGTGGTGCTGACCATGGACCCGTCCGGCGCGCTCACCCTGCGGATCGGGGCCTCCCCGCACGGGCAGGGGCTGCGGACCACGCTGGCCCAGCTGGTCTGCGACGAGCTGGGGCTTGAGCCGGGCGCGGTCCGGGTGATCGCCTCCGACACCGACGCCACGCCGTACGGGTGGGGCAGTTTCGCCAGCCGGGCGATGGTGATCGCGGGCGGGGCGTCGCTGCTGGCCGCCCGGGAGCTGGCCGCCCGGCTGCGGGTGCTGGCCGCCGCCCGGCTGGGCGGGCTGCCCGACGACATCGAACTCGCCGGCGGCCAGGCCGTACGGGCGGGGGAGGAGAGCGGGGTCTCGCTGGCCACGCTGGCCCGGGACACCTACCTGAACGCGCACCTCATCCCCGACAAGGGCGAACCCGCGCTGGAGGCGGTCGGCAGGTACGACCCGTCCGGCACCTTCGCCAACGCCTGCCACGTCGCCGAGGTCGAGGTGGACCCGCTGACCGGCCAGGTGTCGGTCACCCGGTTCCTGGTCGCCGAGGACGCCGGGCGGCTGATCAACCCGGCCATCGTGGACGGCCAGATCCACGGGGGAGTGGCGCAAGGGGTGGCCAACGCGCTCTACGAGGAACTGATCTACGACGAACGGGGGGTGCTGGTGACCACGTCGCTGATGGACTACCTGCCGCCGACCATCGCGGAGATGCCCGGCATCGACATCGTGCACCTGGACACCCGCTCCGCCGAGTCGATCACCGGCGCGAAGGGGGTCGGCGAGGGCGGCACCATCGGCGCGCCCGCCGCCATCGCCAACGCCGTCAGCGACGCGCTCGCGCCGTTCGGCGTCGGCGTCTTCCACCTGCCCGCCACCCCGCACCGGGTCAGGACCGCCGTCCGCACCGGCGCCGACATCCGCAGAACCGAGAAAGGGACCGCATCATGAGCTCCGCGATTCCGCTCCGCCTGTACGTCAACGGCGACCGGTACGAGATCGCGGTCGAGCCCCGCCGCACCCTGGCCGACGCGCTCCGCGAGGACTGCGGCCTGACCGGCACCCACCTGGGCTGCGAGCACGGCGTCTGCGGCGCGTGCACGGTGCTGGTGGACGGGCAGCCGGTCCGGTCCTGCCTGATGTTCGCCGTCCAGGCCGAGGACAGCTCGGTGCGCACGGTGGAGGGCCTGGCCCCGGACGAGGAGCGCCTGCACCCGGTGCAGCAGGCGTTCTGGGAGAACCACGGCCTCCAGTGCGGCTTCTGCACCCCCGGCTTCCTCGTGCTGATCGCCGGCTACCTGGAGGAACATCCGGACGCGGAGGAGGCGGAACTGCGCGAGGTGCTCTCCTCCAACCTGTGCCGCTGCACCGGCTACCAGAACATCCTGACTTCGACGATGTGCGCCGCCCGAGCCATGCGCGGCGAGCCATGATCGGGGCGCGGGCGCTGCGCATCGAGGACCCGGTGCTGCTGCGCGGCGCCGGCCGGTTCGCCGCCGACACCATCCGCCCCGGCGAGCTGCACATGCGGGTCGTGCGCTCGCCCATCGCGCACGGCCGGATCCGCTCCGTCGACGTCACCCCGGCGCTGCTGCTGGACGGCGTGGTGGCCGCCTGGACCCACGCCGACATCGCCGAACTGCCCGCCATCGGATTCCGGCTGACCCCGCTGGCCGACCTGCTGCCCTACCGGCAGCCGGTGCTGGCCCGGCGGATCGTCCGGTACGTCGGCGAGCCGGTGGCCGTGGTCTTCGCCACCTCCGCCTACCTGGCCGAGGACGGCGCCGAACTGGTCCGGCTGGACCTCGACCCGCTGCCCGCGCACCTGGACGCCGACGCGGAACCGGTGCCCTGGCTCGACGCCGAGCAGGCCACCTGGGCGGCGGGCCTGGGCCGCGACCTGCCCGCGCAGGACTCCCAGGCCACCGCCTTCACCGTGGAGTACGGCGACGTGGCCGCCGCCTTCGCCGCCCCAGGACCCGGCTACCGGGTGATCGAGTCGGACGCCCGGATCGGCCGGCACACCGGCGTGCCGATGGAGTGCCGGGGCCTGGCGGCCGTCTACGACGCGGCCGAGCAGCAGCTGATCGTGGACGGCGCGGCCAAGGTGCCGTTCTGGAACCGGGAGGCGGTCGCCGCCATGTGCGGCCTGCCGCCCCGCCAGGTGCAGGTCAGGGAAACCCACGTCGGCGGCGGCTTCGGCCCGCGCGGCGAGCTCTACCCCGAGGACGTCCTGGTCACCCTGGCCGCCGTACGGCTGCGCCGCCCGATCAAGTGGATCGAGGACCGGCAGGAGCACCTGGTGGCCACCAACCACTCCCGCGGGCAGCACCACCGCCTGCGGGCCCTGGTCCGGGCGGACGGCGTGATCGAGGCGCTGGACGCCGCCTTCGTCCTGGACCAGGGCGCCTACGTGCGCACCCACGGCGCGACGGTGGCCTCGCTGACCGCCTCGATGCTGCCGGGGCCCTACCGGATCCCGAACTTCCGGGTCCGCGCCCAGGTCCGGCTGACCCACAAGACCCCGGCCGGGACCTACCGCTCGCCGGGCCGCTACGAGGGCACCTTCGCCCGGGAGCGCCTGGTGGACCGGATCGCCGGTGAGCTGGGGCTGGATCCGGTCGAGGTGCGCGAGCGCAACTTCATCCCGGCCGAGGCGATGCCGTACGAGCGGCCGATTCAGGCGATGGGCACCGAGCTGGTGCACGACTCCGGCGACTACGCGCTGCTGCGCGCGAAGGTGTGGGAGAAGTTCGACCTGGACGGCGTGCGGCGTGACGTCGCGGCCCGGCGGGCGGCCGGGGAACTGGCCGGATTCGGGTTCGCGTTCTTCGTGGAGAAGAGCGGCATCGGGCCGTACGAGGGCGCCCGGATCTCGGTGGACAGTTCCGGCGCGGTCACCGTGACCTGCGGCGCGTCCTCGGTCGGGCAGGGCGTGGACACCGTGCTGGCCCAGGTCGCCGCCGAGGTGCTGGGCATCGCGCACGACTCGATCCGGGTGGTCCGGGGGCGTACCGACCAGTTCGAGTACGGCCGGGGCGCGTTCGCCACCCGGCTGGCCGTGATGGCCGGTTCCGCGGTCTCCAACGCCGCGCAGGCACTGGCAGACAAGGCCCGCCGGGTGACCGCGCACGCCCTCGGCGTCCCGGTCGAGGACCTCAGCCTGGCCGGCGGCAAGGTCCTGGTGACCGGCGACCCGGCCCAGGCCCGCACCTTCGGCGAGATCGCCCGCCTGCTGGACCCGTCCGGCGCGGCCGAGCTGAAGGAGTCGCCGGGCCTGACCGCCGACGGCTGGTTCCACTCCGACCACATGACCTACCCGTACGGCCTGCACGCCGCCGTCGTCCGGATCGACCCCGGCACCGGCCAGACGCACGTCGAGCGGTTCATCGTCGGCTACGACGTCGGCCGCGCGCTCAACCCGACCCTGGTGGAGGGCCAGATCGCGGGCGGCGTCGCGCAGGGCCTCGGCGGCGCGCTGTACGAGGAGTTCCGGTACGCCGAGGACGGCACCCCGCTCTGCACGACGTTCATGGACTACCTGATCCCCACCGCCCTGGAGATCCCCCCGATCGAGACCCTGATCACCGAGGACGCGCCCAGCCCGATCAACCCGCTGGGGGTGAAGGGCGCGGGCGAGGGCGGCACCACAGCGGTCGCCGCGGCGGTGGCCGCCGCCGTGGACGACGCGCTCGGCCGGCCGAACGCGATCACCTCGGTGCCCATCCACCCCGCCCATATTCGCGGCCTGCTGGCCTGACGCCCGCTGACCTGGGCCGATGGCCGTACCAGCCCAACCGACTTCACTCCAATCGAACACCTATCACTCACATTGAACGGAGCCACATCATGCGGATCGTCGACCTGACCCACCCCTGGGGCATCCACACGCCCGGCTGGGTCGGCTACCCGGGCGGCAAGATGTACTACACCCAGAACCTCCAGACCAACCAGATCGTCTCGCAGCGGATCGAGAGTTCCCTGCACAGCGGCACCCACCTGGACGGCCCGATGCACGGCACCGACGGCGGCCTGGACATGGCCTCGCTGCCGCTGACCAAGCTGATCCACCCGGGGGTGATCGTGGACGTCTCCGACGTGGTGTCCGACTGGGACCTCATCGAGCCGGAGCACATCACCGCCAAGGTGGAGGTCCGCAAGGGCGACATCTTGATCATCCACACCGGGTTCATCGACTACTACCAGGGCCGGGAGAAGCAGGACCTGGTCCGCTACTTCACCATGCACCCGGGCGGCAGCGTGCGGCTGGCCAGGTGGATGGCCGACATGGAGATCGCCTGGTGGGGCATCGACGCCGGGTCCGGCGATCACCCGATGAACACCACCATCCGGAACATGCGCCCCGACCTGCTGAAGAAGTTCGAGGCGCACGTGGGCATGAGCTATCAGGAGTTCCTCGGCGAGTACACCTACACTCACCACATGTCCGGCCGGGAGATCACCTCTGACATCTTCCCCATGCACCACCTGGCCTTCCAGGACGGCTGCATCCACGCCGAGAACGTCGGCGGCGATCTGAAGACGGTGCTCAACCAGCGCGCGATCATCGGGGCCTTCCCGTGGAAGATCGAGGGCGGCGAGGCCTGCCCGTGCCGGATCATGGCCTTCTTCGACTGCGGCGCCGACGAGGTCATCGATGGCCTGGCCGGCTGGAAGGGCTGAGCGATGCTGCTCAAGAACGAGTTCGAGCTGGACGCCGACCTGGACCGGGCCTGGGCGCTCCTGACCGACCTGGAACGCATCGCGCCCTGCATGCCGGGGGCGCGGCTGGACGGCCGGGACGGCGACACCTACCTGGGCAGCGTCCGGGTGAAGGTCGGCCCGATCGGCGCGCACTTCACCGGAACCGCCCGGTTCGACCAGCGGGACGACGCGGCCCGGGTCGCGGTGATCGCCGCCAGCGGCAAGGACCCCCGGGGCCAGGCCACCGCCGCCGCCCGGATCCACGCCCGGCTGGAGCCGGTCGGCCCGGCGAGGACCCGGGTGCTGATCGACACCGACCTGGACATCTCCGGCCGGATGGCCCAGTTCGGCCGGGGCGCCGTCGCCGACGTCAGCAACCGCCTGATCGGCCAGTTCGTCACCAACCTGAGCACCCAGCTGGTCCCCGCCGACACCCCTCAGCAGGCGTCAGCCCCACTGCCGCCGCCGTCGCGGGAACCGGAGCCGGAGCCGGCCGGCCTCAACGCGCTCGACCTGATCCTCCCGGTGCTCCGGGACCGATACGGCAAGGCCGCGGCCGGCGCCTTGCTGGGCTTCCTGCTCGGCTGGCTCGTCTTCGGACGCCGCCGATGACCGAACGCCTGCCCCGGCTCACCCCCGCCGACCTGGACGAGGCCCAGCACGCGGTCTACCAGGCCATCGCGGGCGGAGACCGGGCCAAGGGCGTGCAACACTTCCCGCTCACCGCCACCGACGGCTCGCTCCACGGCCCGTTCGGGATCATGTTGCACGCCCCAGGCGTCGGCCTGGCGTTGCAGGCTCTCGGCGCGGCCGTCCGATTCGGCACCGACCTGACCCCCCGGATCCGGGAGATCGCCATCCTGCAGACGGCACACGCCACCGGAAGCACCTTCGAATGGTGGGCACACGAGCGAGTCGGCCGCGCGGCCGGCCTCACCGACCCCGAACTGACCGCACTCTCCCTCGGCTCCTTCCACTCCGCCGACCCGGCCGAGGAGGCCGCCGCCACCTTCGTCACGACCCTGCTGACCTCGGCCACGGTCACCGACGCGGAGTTCGCGACAGCCTCGGATGTCCTCACCGACCGGCAGCTGATCGACCTGACCGTACTGGTCGGCTACTACCGAACACTGGCCCAACTGATGACGGTCTTCGCGGTAGGCACACCCACCGACTGAGCCGGGCGCTTCTAGAAGGCCCCGGAGTCCTAGCCCGGACACCAGGGGACAAGTAACCAAGAATCGTTCCTCTTTCAGGCGCAGCTCTTCCGCTCAACCGCGCAAACCTTGACCTCTGGATATCTCGCCGACGCCCGATCGAGCAGGGGCTGCGGTGTGCCGCGCAAGTGCAGGTCGAGGAAAGCGGCCACGTACGCGCGGGTGATCTCCATCGACCGGGCGGCGGGCAGCGTCGCGCCGGTGTCCAGGCCCGCTTGCTCGCCCAGCAGGGAGATGTCGGTGAAGGAGGCGTGTTCGGCGCCGGCGACCACGAGCCAGCGCTTCCATCCGGTGAGGTGCCGCCACGCGGCCTCCCACGAGGCGGATTCCTGGCCGCCCGGGGTGCGCGTGGCTTGCGCGCCAAGGAGGAGGAAGGGCTTGCTCAACCCGCTCGCCGGCACGGGCACGATGGCCAGGCCGTCGATGTTCATGCCTGCCTTGATGCGGGGGTCTTTCAGCAGGGCCGCCACCGAGCTGGCGCCGCCCGCGGAGTGGCCGCCCATGGCCATCCTGTCCGGGTCGATGAGCCGGGACCCCTTCCACTTGGGGCGCGGGCCGGTCAGCTGGTCGAGGACGAAGGAGACGTCGTCGGCGCGGGTGGCGCCCACCTTGTCCCAGAAGGCCTGGTCGTGTGGCTGGACTTGGCAGGCCGTGCAGGTGACCACGCGGCCGCCGGGGAAGACGGTGGCGATGTTCTCGTGCGTGTGGCTGATGGCGGCCACGACGTAGCCTCTGCTGGCCAGGTCTTCGGCGAGGCCGGTGAGCGAGCTACGCGTCTTCTCAAAGCCGGGGGAAAGGACGACCAGGGGCAGCGTGCGCGCCTTGCCCGCCGGCGGCGCGTCGCTGAAGGCGTGGGTGCGCGTCCGGGCGAGCAGGTCGGCCGGGACGCCGGTGACACCGGCATTCTTCAGGGTGAGCTCCGACTCCTTGACGCTCATGTACGGCGCCGCCCGCCCGCCCGCCTTCGCGGCCGGGTACCACAGCGACACCATGAGCTCCCTGGACTTCGAACCGGCATCCCAGGGGTCGGGGCGCGAGGTGTCGGTGAGGTGCAGCGAGGTGGTGCCGACCGGCTGGGAACCGGTCAAATCCGGGAGCGAGAGCGCGACGTCATGCGCCGTCTTGGGCGGTTCGGCGGGGGCGTCCGGAGAGGGATTGCGTGACGGCCGGTCCACGGCGGCGCTCCCGGTCGCGGGAGCCGACGCCGGCGCGCACGAGGTGATCGCCATGAGGAGCAATCCGGCCGCGATGGCCATATGACGCATGAATTCGCCTTTCGAAGATGTACGGCGACGACGCTAGACGCGGCCGATGCCGTGCCGCGTCGGCCGTCGTGCCGATCTTCGCCGCCGGATCATCATTGCGATGTAGTCACGCAGGCCGACGCGGCCCTTATGGGACATACAGGACAATGCCTGGGTGGTAGCAAGATGGCTGGCTCTCGTGCGCCCCGACCAGTGGCGTCCTCGTCCGTCCAGGCGGGCGCTCATGGCCGACCTGCTGGTGGCGCTCGTCTTGACCGCCCTCGCGGTAACGGCGGCCGCCTCCGCCCCGGAGGATGCGCATCGGGTCCCGCTGGCCGAGTCCTTGCGGCTGCAACCCGTGATCTCCTCGCCTGCCGACGAAGCGCGCCCTGTCGTGCCAACACGGGAACCGTCGCAGGGCCCGCTCGTGCTGCTGGTGATCGCGACCGCCCTGCCGCTGGCGGCGCGGCGGCTGAGCCCGCTCGGCGCTTTCTGGGTGGTGCTGCTCGCCGCATTGGCCACGCACGATGACGCGACCTGGATCACCGTGCTGGCATGTGCCATCGCCGCCTACAGCGCGATGGCGCACAGCCGGCACCTGGCCCTGGCAATGGGCGGGCTCGCGGTGGCGGCCGTGCTGGCGGGCGTGGCCTTCCATGACTCTGTCGGCAGCCTGCCGAACTGGCTGGGCCCGTTCACCGTCCTGCTGAGTGCCGGGGTCGTGGCCGGCGCGGTCCGCCTGTGGCGCCGGCGGCTGGACCAAGCCGGCCGTGCCCAGGAGGAGGCCACGCGCCGGGCCGTGGAGCTGGAGCGCTCCCGGATCGCGCGCGAGCTCCACGACATCGTCACCCACAACGTGAACGTGATGGTGATCCAGGCCGGAGCCGCACGCAAAGTGATGGACGCAGCGCCGGAACGGTCGAAACAGGCCATGCTCGCGGTCGAGGCCAGCGGCCGGGCTGCCATGGCGGAGCTGCGTCACGTCATGGGCCTGCTGGCCGGTCCGGGCAGCGATCCTGCGGAGATCTCGGACGACGGGCTGCAGCCGCAGCCGGGGCTCGACCAGCTGGACACGCTGATGGAGCGGGTGCGCGCGGCCGGGGTGCGGATCCAGGCGGACGTGGCGCAGCCGCCCGGCCCGCTGCCGCCAGGGGTGGAGATGGCCGCCTACCGGGTGGTGCAGGAGGCGCTGACCAACACCATGAAGCACGCGAACGGCGCGACGGCGTCTCTCGCGATCCGCTACCCCGGGGAGTGGATGGAGATCGAGATCGCCGACACCGGCGGAACACACGCGCCGCGGGCAGGAGACGGGCAGGGCCGAGGACTGGCCGGACTACGGGAAAGACTGGCCATCTACGACGGCAGCCTGCGTGCCGGGCCTGTCGGCGATGGATACCTGGTCGCGGCACGTCTCCCGTGGACCACGACGTGAGCGGGCCCCTGCGCGTGGTCATCGCCGACGACCAGGCGCTGGTGCGCAGCGGATTCAGCATGATCCTCACCGCCGACGGCATCGAGGTGGCGGCCGAGGCGGCCAACGGCGCCCAAGCCGTCGCCGCCGTCCGGCGGACCGCCCCCGACGTGGTCCTGATGGACATCCGCATGCCCGAGATGGATGGCATCGAGGCTACCCGGCGGATCGTCGCGGCCGGCACCCGCGGGACGCGCGTCCTCATCCTGACCACCTACGACCTCGACCAGTACGTCTACGCCGCCCTTACCGCAGGCGCCAGCGGCTTCCTGCTCAAGGACGTCACCCCCGAGCAGCTCGTGGCGGCGGTCCGGGTGGTGCGCGCGGGCAACGCCCTGCTCGCCCCCGCCATCACCCGCCGCCTGGTCGAGCGCTTCGCCCGCCCTGACGAGGCGATCCACCGCGACCTGTCCGACCTGACACGCCGCGAGCTGGAGGTGCTGCGCCTGATGGCCACCGGGCTGAGCAACGCCGAGTTGGCCGAGCGGCTGGTCCTCAGCCCGGCCACAGTGAAGACCCACGTCGCGCGCATCCTGGGCAAGCTGGATCTCCGCGACCGCGTCCAGGCAGTGGTGCTCGCCTATGAAGTCGGGCTGGTCACCCCACGCTCGACGAGCCCTTCGGCTGTTGATCACGCCTGATGGCAGGGGGAGGATCGCGGCGCCATCCTCTCGCCCGGCACTTGGACGACTTCCTCACCGACCTGGCCAACGCCGGCTCCTCACCGCACCCCCGGCGTGCCTACCGTGGTGACCTGATCGCCTTCGCCGCCACCACGGCGAGGAGATCGGCGAACTGACCGCCGCGCCGATCCGCGCCCACCTGGCCGAGCCTGCACCCGGCGGCCGCGCCTCCGAAGTCTGTGGCCTGTACGTCGAGGAGCTGGACCTGCGCCTGGACGACGAGCACGTGCCATCGTACGTTTTCGTTCCCCCACACTCCGAGGGAGGGCTTGAACCCTTCGCCTATCTCCTGAGCAGCACCGACGCTCCCTGGCTGGACATCTCATGCCCGGACTAGGCGCGCAAGGAGGCGGTGCCCACACCCACCTCAACGAGATCAGGTCTGATTGCGGAGCACACGACTATGTCGAGGAGCTCCAGCAACTGCCAGCTCAGAATCTTCAACAGACGATTTCCGCTGCGCCCAGGACAGTGGCGGTACGGGCGCAGCAGCTCGACGACTGCAACACCGAACCCCTTCCTGCATCCCAACAATCCGATCAAGCCAGGCGCCACTCCTCCACACGAACAATTGCTGGGGAAGCGGTGCCGATCGAAGGAGCCCGGCTCGAACGCACCCAGCGCGATCGACATGGAGACCGGATCATTCTCGGCTTTGCGGTGGCTGTCCAACTGGCGGTCGCCGGCGCGGCCGCCTATGTCTCGTACCACCACTTCTACGGTCTGGCGATCGCTCTCGGAGAGCGGCACGACATGGCCATCCTGTATCCGGCGATGTCCGACGGTGTGATCGTCATGGCCTCGCTGGTGATGGTCTACTGCTCACGTCGCCAACTGCGTGTGCCGGTTTTGGCGTGGGTGGCGCTTGCTTTGGGCGGCACGGTGACGCTGGCGGCGAATGTGGCGCACGGCTGGTCCGGTGGACTCGGATCGCGCCTGGTCAGCGCCCTGGCACCCCTGGCTTTCGCGGGAGCGCACGAGCTGCTGATGTGGATCGTCCGCAACACCCGGCGATCGTCCATCGAGACGCTGGCCAACGACCATGTGTGCCAGCCTGTTGAGACTCTCGTCGAGGTGGAACGCGTGGTGCCGGTGCTGCCCATCGACCGGTACGAGGCGGCGCGGCTGACCTATATCGAGAGCCTCAGTGAGGGTAAGCAGCGGGTCGGCCGACGCCCGCTGATGAGCCGGTGGGGACTGGAACAGCGTGAGGCCGAGGAGATCATCGGCGAGGTGGAGAAGGAGCGGACCCAGGCCATGGAGGCGAAGAGTGTCGAGGCGGCAGATTCAGAGAGTGCCGTGCCGCCGCTGGGCGGCCCTCGTTCGACCGGTACGAGCGAGGGGCTGAGGCGGCGTAGTGAAGGACATCGGTAACGGGGTGGTCGGGTCATCATCCAGTCGTCCAGCTCGGTAATCGGGCGGTCCCTTTCCTTGAAACGATCAAGGTTCTGGGCCGCGGTAAATCATTTATCGCGGCCCAGGATTGGCACCAAGATCAGTTTGGGTTCCGCAGAGCATAGGCGCGTGCAGTCGAACACCGCTTGTGACGAGAGGACTCGTACGTCCGAAGCAACGGCAGTCATTCGTGTGGATACGTCACGGTCAAGCTGGAGATCCCTCCGCTATGGAGGAGGTGACGCGTTCGATGCTGTCTTCCACATCGAGGACGTGCGGGTCATCCTCACCTCGCCGCGAGCGCCCAGGGCGAACGCGATCTGCGAACGCTTGGTGGGAACGCTATTGTGCGAGCTCCTGTAGCGAATCTTGATACTGGGAACAGGCCATCTCCGACGAGTGCTCGCCGAGCACGCCGTCCATTGCAAGGCACATCGCGTCCCCATCAGGCCCCGAACCAGCGGCATCCAGACAGACCCGACGAAGCCCATGCCCATCGTCGACCTGACCGACCGGCGGGTCAAACGAAGGCCTGTACTCGGCGGTCTCATCAACGAGTACGAGGCCGCATAGGTTAACCGACAAACTCCCAGGTCAAGGACCCGACCCCAATTTGAGGCGGCACGGCTCAGTCCGTGCCATGAGCAGCCAGCGAGCGATCACTCGTGACTTTCATGTGCGAAGAGGGTATCTGAGATGGGAGAAATCGTACGATCAGCCGCCTGTCCCGGCTTTACCGAAACCCGATCTGTACTCTCGGCCATCTTTATACGCCAAATGTCCGGGTTGTGGGCTGGAGACACATCGCCCCGCACCTCGCCAGTAGTTGTCGAGTGTTCGGCACCATCTAGTACCACCTTTACGATCAGAACATGGCACAGGAGATGGCGGAAGCGCGAGGGCGCGCAATGATTCGCCCGTGGCGTGTCGGCGTCCTCACCGATACTTCCTCTGTTACGGAAGTCCGCGACGTTATCGGAGACCTTAGCTGCGTGTGGGGCGGCCGCTACATGCCAATCTTTGATGTCGGTGCGCCAACAGATGAGCTGGAACGACTCGGCCGCCAGTATGACGTTGACTCCCTCTACGCCGACGCGCACGACGGGCCCGTCGGTGAACTCTTGAGAAAGCCAGGGTGGATGTGGCGTGGGGGTGGTTCTTGGGGGCCGTTTGGTGAGGAAGAAGGCATTAGAATGGGCCTACTTCCGGTCCGGTCGTTCATCGACGTGTCGACCGACTTTGTCCAGCCAACGTGGAACCGCGACGATCCTGCAGATCTGGTGCTAGCAGCAATTTGGGGCCTGGGGGATCGCCTCGGCCAACCTCTCTCTCCGACTCTCGACGATGCCGGACCACGGGCTGCGCCGTACTCCCAGATTCTTGCGCGTTCGGACATGAACAGATCGACCATCGGCGCACTTGAGGCCACTACGCTCCACGTACGAACCAATCCGCGCGGCCACCTCGACGGCTATGCCGGCGTCTACGTTATCCGCCCAGAACAGTCGGCAGATGTTGTCGAATTCTGGAACATGCGCATCTATGGTACGAGGATCATTGGAGTCCCTTCTGAAGGGGCCGAGGAGCTACTGAGCTTCCTTCTATCATCTCCGCTCGCGAGTACTGAGATACGTAGGGGTGGCGGCGAAGGACCTACCCAGCAGGTCGTGCGTGTTTGGGGACTTGAGGCAATGCCACTCAGCCTAAATTGATCATGGATTGACGTGCGGTGATGTGCCCCTGCCGACCGCTTCGAGGGCGGATGCCAGGGAGATCCACTACGGTTCGTGATCGTGATGGAGACCGGAGAGCAGTC